>CBDUPD010000637.1:0-1949 GCA_965368985.1 uncultured Spongiibacteraceae bacterium
GCTAGCGTCAGCGCATAGTCGTTATGGGAAACTTGAGTGGGCTGCCCTGTTCCAACCGGCGATCACGCTGTCTGAACAAGGGTTTGTTGTGTCCCCACGATTAAACCGGTTATTGCATGAAACTAAAAAAAATCAAAAGGGCATTAAAAATTTTTCCCTGGGCAAGTATCTATTTGATGGCAAGGGAAATCCTCGCCCTGTCGGTTATCCATTAAAGAATCCTGAATATGCCGCTACACTGAAAAAGATCGCTAACAGCGGTATTGATGTTTTTTATGAAGGAGAGATAGCTGCAAATATCGTGAATGCTGTTAGTACAAACCCGCAACATGCAGGAAAGCTCTCGCTTGCTGATTTAAAAAGCTATCGCAGCGAAGAGAGGCAGTCATTATGTAAAGTGGTTGGTGAATATCAGCTTTGTGGGGCGCCGCCGCCATCTTCAGGAGCATCAACAGTTATAGAGATTCTGGCCTTATTGAATGAGCTGCCAGGGTATAAAGGTTTGGCATATAACTCCCCTGCTTTTTATCATCGTTTAAGTGAGGCATCAAAGCTGGCGTTTGCAGACCGTAATCAGTATTTGGCAGACCCTGACTTTTTTGATATTCCACTGGATGCATTGTTGAGTGATGCTTATTTGAAATCGCGTGCGCAAATTATTCCGTTAACACAAGCCAGCAAAGAAAATGCCAGGCCCGGAGCCGTTGATGGGACTCCGCCATTAATAGGTGCTGAATCGCCAGAGCGCCCTTCCACAACACATTTATCCATTATTGATACCGAGGGTAATATAGTGAGTATGACCAGTTCTATTGAAATGGCCTTTGGATCACGAATTATGGTTGATGGATTTTTATTGAATAATCAATTAACGGATTTTTCTTTTACACCACTTGATGACGATGGCCGTAAAGTAGCCAATCGTATTGAGGGTAGAAAGCGACCACGAAGCTCAATGGCGCCTATGATTATTCTTGATCAGCAAAACAAGCCGGTTCTTATTATTGGTTCACCCGGTGGATCCAGGATAATTGATTATGTGGCCAAGGTGATTGCCCAGCATCTTTATCTGGGTGCAAGCCTTGATAAATCCATTGAAAGTGCTCATGTAGTAAACCTGAATGGTCAAACCGAAATAGAACAGGGCCATAAAGACAGTTTGCATGTTCGTAAGGCTCTTGAAGCCATGGGGCATACAACAACGATGAAGCCACAAACCAGTGGAATACATGGTATAGAAATTAAACCGGGGAGTTATATCGGTGTTGCAGACCCTCGTCGTGAGGGAACTGCAACCGGGGAATAAGTCGAGAAGGGTAAAACGTGGGTTTTACTCTTCTTCTGAACCTTCAATAACTTCTACATCGCGTTTGTAGCCAGGATTCTTACAACCCAGACAACGAACAAATGTACTGTATGCAGGTTGTACAACCAGAGTGTCTGCTGCTTGCATTGAGTTACCACCCATCAGGGAGAATGGCAGACTCACTAGCCAGATGGCAGTGCCCACTACGGTAATACCCAGCATAACGGGTCTTGCAACCAGCAAGTCGCCGGTCATTGCTACTGCGGATGGTTTTTCTACTATAACAACATCACTCTTGGCTGCTACAGCTAAACGCGGAATTGAGAACATCAATGCCAATGAAAAAACCAGTAATATTCTGCTTATATGACTGATCATTTAATACTCTCCAATATAATAATTGCTATTACTTAGCTTATAAGTGTTATTAGCTTAGCCTTTTTTTTCTAAAATGTCAGAAAAACTATCAAATTCAGGCACTTTTTCTCATTTCTTCGAAACTACTCGAGTATTTTTTGGCCTGTTTGCACCTATTTTTGACAATGAGAACAAAAAAAAGTGCTTCTTTGGCCAAGCTTAATATTTTTTATTGGTTTCTGGCAAATAAAGCAGGGCTCTCCTTCGCGACCATACACCATTAATT
>CBDUPD010000638.1:0-1944 GCA_965368985.1 uncultured Spongiibacteraceae bacterium
CCGCCATGTTTAAGTGCTTCAGTAATGGTTTCCCATCCATATTGAATCAGCTTTGATGCATAGCCGGCATCAATGCCCTCGCTAACCATTTTATCAAAAGAAAGTACTGCGCCTGTTTGAAGTACGCCGCAAAGAATAGTTTGCTCGCCCATCAGGTCAGATTTAACTTCAGCAATAAAGGAAGACTCAAGACAGCCTGCACGATCACCACCAGTAGCTGATGCGTAAGCTTTAGCAATATCCCAGCCATCACCATTTGGATCGTTTTCACGGTGAACGGCAATCAGTGTTGGAACGCCAAAGCCACGAACGTACTCTGCGCGTACTTCAGAGCCAGGACATTTTGGTGCTACCATAACAACGGTTAGGTCTTTACGAATTTGCATGCCTTCTTCAACGATATTAAAACCGTGTGAGTAAGCAAGAGTGGCGCCTTCTTTCATAAGAGGCATAATGGTTTCAACTACATTGCTGTGTTGTTTGTCAGGAGTAAGGTTGCAAACAAGATCAGCGGTTGGAATCAGTTCTTCATAACTGCCAACAGTAAAACCGTTTTCAGTTGCATTTTTCCATGAATCCCGCTTTTCATCGATTGCTGCTTGACGCAAAGTATATGAAACATCAAGGCCGCTATCGCGCATGTTTAGCCCCTGGTTAAGACCCTGGGCGCCGCAACCAACAATAACGACTTTTTTGCCCTTGATGTATTCGCAGCCGTTTGCAAATTCGCTGCGATCCATAAAGCGGCATTTGCCTAGCTCTTCAAGTTGGATGCGAAGGGGCAGTGTGTTGAAATAATTAGCCATTATTCTTTCCTCTAGAGTGTTAATAAATGATTGATGTCTAATGGCGCGCATTGTAGTTTATGATTATGATTGCGTATATTGATATATTTTTAATTATTTATTGCAATTATTGCAATAAAACTAATGTGGTATTAAATTAACAGGTTATGGACTTTAAACAATTAGAGATATTTTCTTCGCTCTCAAGAGAGTTGCACTTTGCAAAAACAGCAAAGCAGTGTCATATGACGGCATCTGCTGTAACCCGCTCGATTCAGAGGCTGGAAAGTGAGCTGGGTTTTCAGCTGCTGTTGAGAAGCAATCGTCGCGTTGAGTTAACTCAGGCCGGGAGGGCTTTTGCTGAATATGCTAATGAGACTTTGGAGCAGTGGAATAAAGTCCGTGAAGGTTTGCATCGTCAATCAGAAACGATTTCAGGGCAATTGAAGATATATAGTTCAGTAACTGCAAGTTACAGTGTGCTTTCGAAATTGCTTGAAGGGTTTCGTCAAACGTACCCTCAGGTAGAGATACAGCTGCATACAGGAGATCAGGCAGAAGCGATTGATCGTGTGCAGTCGGGTGCAGAAGAGATTGGTATAGCGGCCTTGCCGGATATTCTTCCTCCATCTATAGCATTTAAAACATTAACTTTTTCTGCTTTACGTTTTATTATGCCTGCCGAACAAGGCTTGATAGTTCAGCAGGTTGAGGAGTTGCGTCAGCAGAAAATGGATGTTCTAAACCCGGCAGAATTACCATTAATAATCTCTGAACAAGGTTTGGCTCGTGAACGTCTTGATACCTGGTTGAAAACTCGGGGCTCAACCCCCAATATTTATGCGCAGGTATCGGGCCATGAGGCGATAGTCAGTATGGTTGCCTTGGGCTTTGGAATTGGATTGGTGCCAGAATTAGTTATTCAACACAGTCCATTACGCGATAAAATAAAGATTATTGAAGATGCACCAGCCTTACAGGCTTTTCAGATTGGATTGTGTGCATCAAAGAGTCGTCTGGAATACCCGGCGGTTAAAGCATTTTGGGAGGCAGCAGATCCTTCCATTTTTTAAAGGTGAGCCACATGGCTGATAATGAAAATAAAGAACCGGTAAATAATCTACCTGAAGGTGATGAGCAGGTTGAGGAAACAGGGCAG
>CBDUPD010000639.1:0-1942 GCA_965368985.1 uncultured Spongiibacteraceae bacterium
TGGAAATGGTCTCGGTAAGGGTCAAGCTATCAAGAGCAGGTACTGGTACGTTAAGAGTATTGGATGAAACACCTTTAATATTAGTTAGCTTGATTGTGCAATCTGCAGATGTCACATCGAAAAAAATATGTTTGTTGCCTGGTGCTGCCACATAGGTATGGGGAGAAGAGCAGGCGCCGCCGTAAGTTATATCGCCTGCTTGATCTGTAGAGAAAACGAAGTGATTGCCTTGAAGAGGGATTACAACAGCGATAACAGGGTTTGGTGTTGTTATAACTCCTTCAATACAAGCAGAAAGGGTAAATATACAGCTAATTATCACGCTAACTTGAAATTTCAATTTAGTTTTCATGAGTTATGTACGCTAAAGTTTATTGATAAAGTGTTAATTTATTACTTAAGTGTATATTAAATAACCAATAGTTCAATGTTAGCATTTTCATACGTTTGCCTTTGAATAGTTAAGAGTATTCATTCACTCATGATTAGGTACTCTAGTTGTATTTTTAATAACTATTGGTTTGGTAGTGATTGTATGTGCTGGTTTTTGGTAATAAAAGGGAGGTTTGGTTTAATGGGAATACCAATATTCCTTGTTCAAGCACTCCTTGTTTCACAATTTTTTGAAGTGGAGGGAGTTTGAGCAGGGTTATTTTTTATTGGTTTGTTCTGTTCTGCATCTGGTACAAAGCACCATTTACTCATTGGCCAAGCTCTATCTTAAATAAGGAGCCAATAAACAGGTTTCTATTAACGGATTTAATGGGCTAATATAAAATGCTAGCTCCCCCATTTTAAATGACTGGCATGATAATGCTAACGTCGTGAATATCGAATCCGACACGGTCTTGCTGGCCACTTGGTGCCAACACCCGGGTTGGGCTTCGGGTTGTCATCCAATAGTTCAATATTGTAGTTTTGCAACAGTTTTGCCATGATGATTTTGATTTCCAGTTTGGCGAAATTAACGCCTGCACAGCGGTGTGCGCCGCCGCCGAAACCGATGAGGCTGAATTTTGAGTCACCTTCGTCACGGCCAGGAGAGAACCGTTCCGGGTCATATTTCTCGGGATTTTTGAATACTTCGGGTATGTTGTGTGCAGTTTCCGGTGCAACGAAAATCATGGTACCTTGTTTAACCTCAAAACCATCAAACTGCATATCATCCCTGACTCCTCGCATAATTACATGGGCAACGGGGTGCTTTCTTTCTGATTCCAGGGTGGCCCAGTCTAACGTTTTAAGTTGCTTTAGTTTATCTGGTGTATAATCCTGATTGCTTCCAAATACTTCATCGATTTCTTGTCTTACCTTTGCGGTGTAGTCCGGGTTTTGCAACAGATCAAGAAGCGTCCAGCTTACAGCGCCAACGGTTGTTTCATGTGCTGCCCAGGGAATAAATAACAGCATGCTTACCAGTAGATCATCAGGTACGGGCTTGCCATCATAATAGGTAGACTCGATTAATTCCTGAAAAAGATCTTTAGGCTCAAGAGGGTTTTTGCGTCTTTCGAGCATAAAGTCATAAATCATCTGTTCAATTTCTATCTTGGCTTTCTGGCAGCGTTTGAATTTAGGTAGTGGCAACCATGAAGGTAGTACAACGTCAGCACCTTCAGAAAATTCCCTGAACATATAGAAATATTCTGTACCGAGCTTTTCACGAAAGTCCTCACCAAAAAAGGCGCGGGCGCCAATGTGCATAACTACAGGACCAAAAGCATCGTTTAGGTCAATCTCGCCTTCATCGCCCAGTGTGTTCTCTATAAAATCATCGACCTCTGTCAGCATCAAATCAGTAAAACGATCATTATGCTTCAATAGTGGCATGATAACTTTCATCTGCTCTTGAGCTTCTGTTTGATGAGCAAAAAAGAACAGTTTACTGTCAAACATCTTTAGCAAGGTTTCATAGCCCTGACGCATGGAAAATATGCCGTCA
>CBDUPD010000640.1:0-1941 GCA_965368985.1 uncultured Spongiibacteraceae bacterium
GTAAGTGGTTGTTAAGAAATTAACCTGATTAAAAATTCAATAAAATCAATAGTTTGATCCCTGTCTTTTTTTATTTACAAAAAATTTTCATTAAATACTTGCACCTCAAAAATCCTGTGCAATAATACTGATCATATATACAGTAATTACACAGTGTTTTGGGTTGGCCCGGATTAAAGTGCAATCTGCAAAGAGCCGAAACCGTGAAAGAAAATAGCCAGACGATAATAACAGGCTAAAACAACAGACCAAACAACAGGTGAAAACAATGGACGATAACAAACAACGCGCTCTCGATGCAGCAATGTCACAAATTGAACGTCAATTCGGTAAAGGTACCGTGATGCGTATGGGTGATACCAGTCGTGAGGCGATGCCGGCAATATCAACCGGTTCTTTAGGTTTGGATATTGCACTGGGTATAGGCGGTTTGCCGAAAGGACGTGTTGTTGAAATTTACGGTCCTGAGTCATCAGGTAAAACGACACTTACTTTGCAGGCTATTGCAGAGTGTCAAAAGCAGGGTGGTACGGCAGCATTTATCGATGCTGAGCATGCGTTAGACCCAATCTATGCAGAAAATCTGGGTGTGAACCTTGCTGAATTGATTGTATCCCAACCTGATACGGGTGAGCAGGCACTTGAAATTACTGATATGCTGGTACGTTCTGGTGCAGTTGATCTGTTAGTTATTGACTCAGTGGCAGCGTTAACGCCCAAGGCAGAAATTGATGGTGATATGGGTGATTCTCATATGGGTTTGCAGGCGCGTTTAATGTCACAAGCCTTGCGTAAGATTACCGGAAGCATCAATCGCTCTAACTGTATGGTTATATTTATCAACCAGATTCGTATGAAAATTGGTGTAATGTTTGGTAATCCTGAAACAACAACCGGTGGTAATGCACTTAAATTCTATGCCTCTGTACGTTTGGATATACGCCGTATTGGTGCGGTAAAAGATGGTGATGAGGTTATTGGTAATGAAACCCGGGTTAAGGTGGTGAAAAACAAGGTTGCGCCGCCGTTCAAGCAAACCGAGTTCTCTATTATCTATGGTAAGGGCGTTGATCGACTTGGTGAAGTTATAGATCTGGGTGTTAAACAAGGCCTGATTGATAAGGCTGGTTCATGGTATAGCTATAAAGGCGATAAAATAGGCCAGGGTAAGTCTAATGTTGGTAAGTTTCTTACTGATAACCCTGAGATAGCTGCTGAAATTGAGAAGCAAATTAGAGATCAGCTACTTAATTTGAATCCGGCTAAACCGGAAGCTGAGGCAGAAGCAGAAGATATTGCTGAACCAGAAGAAGCATAAACAGTGAAAAATGACTGCTTATATTCAGGAAGAGCATAATGTAAAACCTGTTTTAGGTGATGCTGATCCGGAAGGTTCAGTTTCGCCAGAGCAGTTATATAAGAAAAAACAGAAAGATATCCGGCGAGCTTCAATGAATATGTTAGCTCGCCGGGAGCACTCCTTAAAAGAGCTCGAACGCAAGCTCATTGTAAAGTTTCCTCTGGATAAAAAACATATTGTTAAAGCTTTGTGTCAACTAAAAGACGAAGGCCTGCAAAGTGACCAGAGGTTCTCTGAAGGCTATTTTCGATGGCGGTCAAATAAGGGGTTTGGCCCTGATCGTATTACGATGGAGCTGAAACAGAAAGGTGTTGATGATGATACCATTGACCAGGCTATTAATGCGGTCGAGATAGACTGGTATGATTTGTTAAAAAAACAATACCAGAAGAAATACCAATCATTACCTCCCGAAACACTTGAAGAAAAAGCTAAATATACTCGCTTCTTTCTTTATCGCGGCTTTTCACATGCTCATATCAATACAATTCTGAAGTATTGAGATACACTGTAAAAAATCATATTGCAACAGTGTTCAATTGGATATCCTTCATAGATGAAAGAAACATCTGAAACAAATA
>CBDUPD010000641.1:0-1939 GCA_965368985.1 uncultured Spongiibacteraceae bacterium
TTCTTCATATTGATTTTTGGCAGGAATTCTTAATAGATCCCCCTCGTAAATCTCCTTGCCGTTCTTGTCGAGAAGGCCGGTGAATTGCATTATAAGATATGCTTTTTCATTCATATTGGTTAAATTCTGACGCAAACATTCACATATAATGTTTGTATCAAATTGCATTCTAGGCGTGAATGATTCGTCATAAACTCTAAATTTTAACTCTCTCATCACTCACCCTCTTTCATTTGTAGGAATACTATTGCAGCGGTTTTCTTTAGCGAAAGGATTTTCAACCAATTCACCACAAGTAGAACACCTGACAGCCTTGTCACCTTTTTTAAAATAACAATAATGGCCAAACAATCTGCAAAAATTAAGCGATTCATCATATGGCTTATTCATGGCTCTATACTCCCACTTTCGCATCTTACCCATGATAAATCATCAGCATCATCATAAATATCAAGTCCCAATAAACCCTCTTTAAAACTAACAGCTTTCACTGGGTAAACCTCACCTTCATACTTAAATTTAGTATTACAACTAAAACCGTGATTGTTAAACTCTTCTCTAGTCATGGATCTTAACCTCTGGGGTTGGTGGGAGATATTCAATGATTTCAATATCTGTATTGTTCCATCCAAAACTATTGTGTAATTGCCATCTACCTATAATTCCTGATTTTGCTTGCTGTGATTGAGGTTTGTAATGCTTATACCTTGAAACTACTTTCACACATACAGGGTTATCATTTTCAGGCAACCATCCATCAATCTCTTTCTCAGAAACATCACAGTTAGCATTTGAATGAAAAAAAACATAATGAGTTATTGTATTTGGTGACTCATACTTTCTTACCCCCGCTTTTTTAAATACCTTCCTAACAATCTCTAAAACTTCAGTTACTTTTTCTTCACTCATCTCTTCACCTATGGGGTTAAAGCTTCTGCTCAAGCTTATTAACTTTCTGCTTTAATTTCTGAATCTCTTTTTTCTGCTCATCAATAAGAGAATCACGCATTTTTAATATTTCAAGATGAAAAACTACAGGCATGAACTTTCGACCATCAATGGTTTTCAACCTGTCTTCAAATCTTATTGTTGTGCTTGATACCATCACTCACCACCAAGCATTGATTTGTAGGCATCACAGTAAACCTTATTATCCCTGGCGCATTGTGCTAGTTCTTTGGTGGCGTATGCCATACCGTTAAAAATAAGCGCATAATCAAATACATTGTTAAAAGTTGTATTAACAATATCTCCCTTTTTATCAATAAGCCAAACAGTCTGACCTTCCTTCACATCATCTATGGTTAATGTGGGGATACAGATAATCTTGTAAGCTTGTATCAATGTGTAATCCTCCCAACAACACTCAAAAGCCTTTAATGTCGCACCAATTAAACGCTCACCATAAGTATCAATAACTACATCATCAGGCACCGGCTGACCCTTACCATCATAAGCCGTAAAACCTTCGGGAATATCAACCTGCTCAGCCTTAACTTGTGATTTCAACTCTGCAAGCTCTTTTTCTATCTGCTCTATTCTTTGTATCTTATTCATGTTCTCTCCTTATAGACCATTTGGCCAAATAATTAAGCAACCATACATACTCATTGCGTTGTAGCCGTTCTTGCTCTCTTCGTGTTCTGTAAAGCCTGGCGTTATCTCTATCACTGGACGGCCATTCTTTACTACCTTAAAACTAATAACATCCTGATGATCTGCAAATGTAAGCTTTAACAATGCGTCATTGATATCGCTTAATCGTTGAAAGGATGCGCTATTTCTCACCAGCTCTCACCCTTTTGGATTCGTCTTATTGTTATTGGAGCAACATTAAAGTCTAAAGCTAGTTGGTTTTGTGAATATTCTCTCCTCAATTTGTCACGCTCTTTTTTTAGATTTTCGATTTCAATATCAATCATTTCAATTCTTAATTCTT
>CBDUPD010000642.1:0-1935 GCA_965368985.1 uncultured Spongiibacteraceae bacterium
TCATAAATATGGGCTTTCTTCACTCTGTTTTTATTTTAGTGGTACAGACAGTCATCAGCCCTCAGTTAATGAGGGCGAAGCAGCATTATACGTGGCATTTGAAGAAATTTGCTAGTGGATTACCGATTTCAGAAACCTAATCTTTTCTGGCGACTAGATAAGCAATATTACGAAGCCCCTGATCAATATTGCCGTAGTCGCTTTCTTCACGATAAGCCACGGGTGAAAGAGCCGAAAATAGTTCAAGCAGTTCATTTTTAGCCAATAGAAAGGCAGGGTTGGAAGGGCCTTCGTCGATAGTTTTATGTTGGGTAAATGTCTGGTAGAACAGCAGGCCGCCAGGTTTTAGGGAGTCGATAATAAGTGGGCAGAGTGGCCGATAGAGATAATGACATACGGTAATCACATCATACTGATTTTCGATGATAAATGGTGTTTCAAGATCTATTTGTTTGGTGTTTATGGATAACTGTTGCTGCGCAGCAAAGGTTTGTACTTTTTCAAGGGCGACAAATGAGGAGTCCCATGCGCTTGTATTTAAACCATGCTCTGCCAAAAATAGTGAGCTGGAGCCCAGGCCACAGGCGATATCGAGAGCATCTCCGGTTATGGGTAGCAGGTGTGAGTTTTGCAGCAGCATTGTTGCAGGTTTGCCGGGTTCGGCCGCTGCAGCGAATTTTTTATCCCATTTGGATAGTGTCATGGCTCTCTCGGGGTTTGTTTGAGGTGCACATATTATCGTGTTGGCAGGTATTGCTTAAGTGATATTTTCACACCCTGACCTATATCAATTAATAGTCATCAGAATTGGGATAGCATTCGCCATTGAAATTTATCCAGTTAGGGGATTGTTATGAGTTGTTGTGGCGCCTGCGGTGGGCAGGATTTGGAAAAAGAAAAAGAACAGGCAGAGAAAAAAGAAAACCAGCAGGAGCAAGAGCAGAATCAGCCTGTACAGAAGGCAGAAGCGACCGTGCAAACCTGGGATGGCGGGAAAAAGTAGGAACTGTGTTCATTTAACTAAAGTTTGTCTGCCTGGGTAGCTGTTTCGGCCAGGTCACACATCAGTTATTCCTGCGCTAAAATATCACACCTGCGCTAAAATGTGATTCAAGCGCTAAAAAGTCATTCTGAGCGTAGCCGAGGGATCTCGTTAATGTATCGCGACTTCTGATGGAGATCCCTCGGCTGCGCTCGGGATGACTGGAGCTCGAATATTTTAGATATCTTTTAAGAACATGCCTGATAGTTATAGAGGTTTGGCATCAAATAAAAACGCTGGGTAGTTAAATCATAGGTTTCCTGGATACAATGGTTTCCTAGATACAATACGCTCGCGGATTATCTCCTATATCTTTGATGATCTGCTGTGTTCTCTTCTCGGTACCCATACTATTCAGATGATAGCGTGAGTTGAAATAAAACTCATCGGTATACATATACTCGTAAAAATCACCCCTGAAAGTCACATCCTGTTCGTCATAATAATGGCGAATATTTCTGTGTAAGCCTTTAAAGTTTTTATCCTGATAGTCATCAAAATAGAGATAGGTCGGTGGTATAACAATCAGGCAGATGCCCGATTGTTTTGCCCATTGAATATACTCGTTCATATGGTCGATAAAATATTGGCTGAGTTCAGGTGTTTCATATTCTTGAGGAATAATATTGTCAAAAATAATCTGATTGGTTGCCGAACGTTCAGCTGGAATGTTTATCTGGTCACCACGTTGATTAATATTGTGAGCGCCATAATTATTGGTAATTGGGGTGTGTGCCTGTTTGTTATTGTTAAGTAAGCCTGTTAGTACCCAGGATATTTCTACGCGTGCAAAGATGGTGATTTTTTCCAGGAGTGAGCGGCTATAAAAATAGTCGTTATCATGAGATAGAATGAAATTGGCATAGTGCTCGGTAATTTCAGACTCTTTCTGA
>CBDUPD010000643.1:0-1934 GCA_965368985.1 uncultured Spongiibacteraceae bacterium
ATAATAGGCAACGTACCCACTTCACCCGCCTGTAAATTAAACTGTTGCTTCCCTTTTATCATCATCTGTTCAACACCTTCAACTGTTATTTTATAGTTGGCAGGCTCTTGAGTCTTATTCATGACTTTCAGGGTATAGCTATTATTCAGCACACCTTCATCATCAACTTTAAATAATACCTTTCTATCTCGAATGATATCCAGTTCAATATCCGTGCGACTAAGCAGTGTATACATAAAAGCTGACACCATCACTGCTATCATAAAAGTATAAGCAAACAGGCGCGGGCGAATGACTTTTGTTTTTTCACCCTCAAGATTCTTCTCTGTGGTATAACTGATAAGATTCGGTTCATAACCCATTTTATCCATAATGCCATTGCACGCATCAATGCATAAACCACAATCTATACACTGGTACTGAATACCGTCACGTATATCAATACCGGTAGGACAGACCTGCACACACATATCACAATCAACACAGTCACCAAGACCTAACGCTTCTTTATCATCAGTTTTCTTCCTTGGCCCACGCCCATTTTTTCCTTCGCCCCGTTTCTCGTCATAGCTAACCAGCAAAGTGTCGGTATCAAACATTACAGCCTGAAAACGCGCATAAGGACAACAGAAGAAACACAACTGCTCGCGCATAAAACCCGCTGCGCCATAGGTAGTTGCAGTAAAAAACAATACCCAGAACAAAGGCCAAAAGCTGATATTTCCTGTCATAAGGTCAGGAATCAGTTCTTTAATTCCGTAAAAATAGCCAACAAATGTTAAACCGGTGAGAAACCCGACAAAAATCCATAAGATATGTTTAATCGTTTTTCTAACAATCTTATCCATATCCCAGGCACGGGAGTCCAGTTTGATTCTTTTATTTCGCGAGCCTTCAACATGCTCTTCTATCCACATAAACACGAATGTCCATGCTGTTTGCGGGCAGGTATAACCACACCATAATCGACCGGCATAATTTGTGACCGCAAAAAGAACAAAGGCTGCAATGATTAACAGCAATGACAATAAGGTAAAATCCTGGGGCCAGAACGTAATACCAAAGATATAGAATTTTCTCGCTGGCAGGTCAAACAATACCGCCTGACGCCCATCCCATGGTATCCAGCAAACCAGAAGATAAAGCGAAAATAGATAGGACAATGTATGAGCGCGCAGATGCTGAAAGAATCCCCTGATCTCTCTTACATAAATTTTATCAGGATTCACCATTGTTGTGGCAATGATATTTTTTTTTGAATGACCCTGCTGATTACCGTCTTTTGCCATTAGGCCAACCCCAGATCTGCTAAAAGTGCCGTTTCGATACTAAATACAGTGCATCTTATACTGCCTGCTATAATAGCATCCTTGATACATGAGAAGTTTTGCTTACCTTTATATAATACAATTAAAAAAACAGATAAAAAAAAGGATGTAATTTATTCACATCCTTTTTAAATCAATATTGTCCGGCTTAATGTTTATTTCTGCGATAGCGAATAAACATATGCCGCAACAACATGAACACGATCTTCACCCAACAGGTCTTTATGTGCAGGCATTTTACCCTGACGACCTTCACTAATGGATTTTTCCACTTCAGCTACAGAGTTTCCGTATAACCAGATTTTATCTGTCAGGTCAGGCGCACCAAACATGGGGTTACCTTTACCTTCAGCACCGTGACACAAGGTACAATTTGCAGCAAAAATCTCTTTACCCTTGGCGGCCGACTCTTCATTGTGTGTAACCCCTGACAGGCTATAGACATAATTAGCCACATCACTAACACCCGCCTCTCCAATAACAGCACCCCAGGCAGGCATAGCACCTGAACGACCATTCATGATAGAAGTTTTAATCACTTCAGCATCACCACCATACAGCCAGTCACTGTCTGCCAGGTTAGGATAACCTTTACTTCCTGTTGCC
>CBDUPD010000644.1:0-1933 GCA_965368985.1 uncultured Spongiibacteraceae bacterium
TACATCTGTGCATCGCAGTAACATTATTCAGTTACCTGATTTTTTTATTTGAAGTTCTATCTCAAACTCTTCCTGAAAAATATAAGGGGCTATAATCATTATTACTCCCTTTAAAAAGCTGCAAGCAGAGTAATATGTCAAAAATCTAATAATATAAAAGCCCGTAGCACTATATAATGCGCGGCCTTAATTACATTTTACAGATAAAAAGCGAAAAACTAATGCAACAGCTTAACATTCAAGATGCAGGTTTTGTTTATCAAGAGACTGAAAACACACCTATGCATATCAGTGGTATCGCAATTTTCGATCAATCAACAACCAATCGAAAACGAATGTCAAAGCAACAGGTTCTTAACTATATTGATTCAAGAGCGCATTTGGCGCCAATCTTGAAACATAAATTACTTGAGTCACCTTTTGAAATGGAACGCCCTTATTGGATTGAAGACCCTGAATTTCAAATAGAGAATCATGTTTTTCAATGTAAATTACCTACCCCTGGTAATAAGCAGCAACTTTCAAAACGCTTATCAGAAATAATTACAACTCCCCTGGATATGACAAAACCTTTATGGGAGATTCATATCATTGAAGGGCTCAATGATTACGAAGGTGTCGGAAAAAACAGTTTCGTAATGATTACAAAAATACATCATAGCTGCGTGGATGGCGGCTCTGGTAATAATCTTTATGCAGCAATCGTTGATCTTGCTCCAGATGCTGAACCATTCCCTGATAAAGATGAGGCTCATGTATCACTTGAAGGTAGCCAGGAGAGAATACCTGGCCGTTATGAAATGCTAGCCACTGCTTATGGCAATAATACGGTCAGTGCCATTCAACAAACTGTCGCTGTCACAAAGCGCCTGCCCGGACTGGCAAAAATTGCCACTCAACTTTACAGAGGCAAGATTGATACAGGGTCAAAACTTTCTGTTCCCATAACACGATTTAACAAAACACCTGAAAAAGAACGTAGTATTGGCTTTGTAGACTTTGACCTACAGTCTATAAAAGACATAAAAAATAAAGTACCGGGTGTGACTATCAACGACATCGTTGTTTGTATTATTTCAGGCACATTACGTCGTTTTCTACAACATCACGGTGAACTTCCTAACACATCTCTTGGTGCCATGCTGCCTAAAAACATACGCTCCAAAAATGACCATGGCAAAAAAAATGGCAACATGGTCGGTGGTCTTTTTGCGACTATTCATACTGACATTGAAGACCCAAAACAACGCTTGCTGGCAATCAGTGCAAACACAAAAAAGGCCAAGAAATTTGCTGAAAATGCTGACACAGCCTCCATTGTTCCGAACATGATGGGAGGATTCCTTTATCCTAAAACAGGTAAAGCACTTGCCAAATTTATGCAACGCAATCGCATTATGGAACGTGTAGGACCGGTCATTGTAAATACTGTGATCACCAATGTCGCCGGCCCCAGATTTAATCTCTATCATGCCGGTGCCAAACAACATCTTTTCTGCGCACTTGCACCACTAACAGATGGTATTGGTATTAGCCATGCGGCATATAGCCACAAGAACAGGCTATCGATTAGTGTAATCTCCTGCCCATCGATGATTGATGATGCCGAGTTCTATATACAATGTTGCCAGGAATCTTTTGACGAACTTGTTGAAGCAACTTGTTAAAGTCTGAAAAAAGGCTTTTTTTATCATCTGCAGTGATATTGATCATCAACAAGACTAACCTGGTCGCCCATCTACTCTTGCAGATGCCAACATTGGCCCATAGTAAAAACAGAAGATTAGATAGGCAATAACCCAACTTGCTCCTGCCAGCCCTATTCCCCAATTCATATACATTGGAAACCAGCCGGGAATAACAACCCTGAACAAGGCAGACATGAGTATCAATGCAAAAGCCAAAGACATAGGTTTAGGTGGAGTTAGTGGGC
>CBDUPD010000645.1:0-1929 GCA_965368985.1 uncultured Spongiibacteraceae bacterium
TGCAAGCTTCACACCCGGCGCATTTTCAAGGTCTCCGGGTAAATTGAAAGAGCCACTGGCTCGCATCAAGGCCACACCATCACCATTGCGAACAACTCCTTGAGCAAATCCCATTTTACGAGTGACTTTTAAACACTCAACATCAGCCCAAATCCAGTCGCCTATTTCACCCATTGACAGAAAATCCATACTCATTGAGATAGTTGGCACCCCGAGATACTTTTCTATTTCATGGCAAATACTGGCACTAAGGGCAAAATCCATCAAAGTCATTAACACCCCACCGTGGCAAATACCCATCGGGTTTGAATGCTGCTGCTCAACCCTTAAACCAAAAATTGTGCCTTCAGCGGTAATCTTCATATATAACGGAGCAATAGCATCATTAAAACTACCGTCAGCAGGAAAAAGCTCAAACCCTTCGGGTATTAAGGAGTCAGTCATAAGTAAGTCACAAAGTTCCAACAAACAAGATTAAAATATTCTAGAAACAGTAATGATTCTGGCTGGGCTGGGAAATACACTCGCTATAAGATGGAATAATACCGTCTTCAAGTAACAGCTTTAACAAGTCGATTCTTAGGGTGGGCATATTTAATTCATTTAACAATATCTGCCTCAATGCTTCATCAGGCGCTTGAATATGGGTAGTTAAATCGAGCCTGGCCTGTTGATTATCAGCCTGAACAATAATAGTAATATTGATAAAGACCTGGTCAAGCTGCCATATATTCAGCTCTACCTTACCTTCTTCGTAATTGACAACCGATACACTGAAATACTGGTCTTCAGCCACAAATGGGCCTATTTCTTCTCTATCAAGTGCCGTAAATTCGCTAATTACCTCAAGCTCACTTGATTGGTAGACTTTATGTACATCCACAATATCAAATAATGGGTACAAATCAGTGTAATTTTGAATATCTGACAACACACTCATCACAGAGTCTACAGTGGCATTAATCTCAATATTTTGTTCAATAACCGCTTCCTGATGTTTGCCCAATATAAGCTGCTCAGCAGAATGTGCTACACCAGCCTGCCACAACGCATAGCTATCAACCTCTGCCACAGAAGGCAGACTCATTAATACTAAAGTTATAAATGACAATAGTTTTTTCACGTTAAACCAATTATTTATACCGTATGGCTACTGTAGCCTAAAAACCAGATAGTTACAATTATCAATCACTTAGGGCAATAACTCGAGACATTGCTATAAAAGATATCAAAGGGAATATCAGCCCCCATGATAAAGCGATAATCAGCCCAAACAAGCCTATTGGCTGTATAAAACTGATACCTGCAGCCCAAACTATCAAGAAATAAACCAACAAGCCAAATATCGCACCCATAATCGGTGAATAAGCTAAATGTTGCGTACAAAAACGTAAACTATGACAAATAGTAGTCGCAAATATTGGCCACATGGCTGTTAACCAAATTGGGGGAAACAGTTGATTGCCTCCCATCACACCGGTTCTGAATAAAATTGAATCAAATAACCAGCCAATAACTGTCACCTGAATAATAAAACGCCACTCTCCGGGCAAGCTGAATTTTGTATGAATAATCAAAACAAGAAGAGCCACAAGTAACGCCCAGTTATTAGCGAGTGACACACAAATGACACTACCGGACACACACAGTAATAAATTAACAATACGAAACTTTTTCTCTGTCTCTAGGTTTTGCATAAACGATTAATTATTATCTCGTGACAAGGGTAATACGCCTGTAAATCTGCTAGCGTGGCCATCTGAAAATCCTCGAAATCAAACCCGGGAGCGACCGTACAATAACACACTGCATAATCAACTTCCGAGTTATCGACCAACTCTGCAGCAAACCATGAACCGGCAACTACGCAATGTACGGGATTCTCTCTATTCAAAAGCGTCTCTACAACCTCACCATTGTTTAATTCAA
>CBDUPD010000646.1:0-1929 GCA_965368985.1 uncultured Spongiibacteraceae bacterium
AATCAACTTCAACAAGGTACTTTTACCTGCTCCGTTCTTACCTACAATGCCGATACGGTCATCTCGCTGAATCAACAAATTCACATTACTTAATATGTTTTCATCACCATATCCATAACTCACATTTTCCAGTTCAGCCACCAGCTTGCCTGAACGGCTACCCTCATCGATTTGCATATTGACGTTACCCTTAACATCAATACGCGCCTTACGTTGCTTACGCAGTTCCTTAAGCGCCCTTACACGTCCTTCATTACGTGTTCGCCTGGCCTTGATACCCTGACGAATCCATTTCTCCTCTTCAGCCAGTCGCTTGTCAAACAAGGCATCCTGCTTCTGCTGGGTTGCCAGAAAATCTTCTCTGCCTTTGAGAAAAGCCTCGAAATTGCCGGGAAATGCCATCAAATTGCCCCGATCAAGCCAGATAATCTTTTTTGCTATCTCGCTTAAAAAGCGTCTGTCATGCGTAATCAATACCACAGCGCACTCAGCTCTATTAATCAGTGCCTGTAGCCATTGAATGGCGGGGATATCCAGATGGTTAGTGGGCTCATCAAGTAACAACAGGTCAGGTTTTGAAATTAAAGAACGTGCTATCGCAACCCGGCGACGCCAGCCACCAGATAGCGATTTCATTTGTGTTTCTGCTTCAAGCCCCAGGTCAAGCAGGCTGGCGTGAATACGCTGTTGAAGCGCCCAACCATCCTGAACCTCAATCTCATGCTGAACCTTTTCCATCTCATTCATTACTGCATCAGTCATTTCACTATGAATAAGTACTTCATAACGGCTTAATAAATCACCTATTGTCTCCAGGCCACCGGCAAGATAATCAAAAACTGTGGTTTCATCAGCAGCAGGCAAGGCTTGCGGCAAATAATTCACCTGTACATCTCTTGTACAGTTATACACCCCGCTATCAAGCTTTTCAGTGCCGGCAAGCACACGCATCAAGGTGGATTTACCCATGCCATTACGACCAACCAGGCCAATTTTTTCTCCAGGCTCAATAGAGAAGTCAACATGATCAAGAAGCGCATTGTCGCCATAAGCGATACATGCCTGATCCAAACGAATTAAAGCCATTTTATTTCCTCTGATACGATTAACAAATTCGCGCTAATAGTACCTGGTATACATAAGTCAAAAAAAATACAAATATGTTGTTAAACACATCGATACATTACACATAATGAGCTAGGCTAAAAAGATAGTCGTTATACTTTTGAGAAGCCTGATTGTATGAAATTTCGCCACATTATTTGCCTATTCATCGTGTCTATACTGCATACTGTATGCAGTGCAGATAGTGATCAATATGCTCAAGAGCGCGAAGTATATCAGCAAGCACTGCTTGCTATCCAAAAGAATGATGTCAGCACCTATAAACAGGCTCGCCATTTATTGAGAGACTACCCACTTGTCACCTATCTCGATTATGAATATTTATACAATGACTTCCATAATTTACCTGTAAAACGTATTTCAAGATTTCTTCAAAAAAACGAAGGTTCATACATTGCAAAAAAAATGCAGGTCTCATGGTTAAATTACCTGGGTTACAACAAAGAGTGGGAACTATTCAACAAGTTTTACAAACCGGAACTCGCCACAGATACTAACCAGTGTTTTTCATTGAAAGCTGAATTAGCTACTGGCAATAATAAAAATCAGGTTTATCACAAAGTCAGTCAATACTGGTTAAAATCCTACTCTTTACCCGATGCCTGTGATGGCTTGTTTGCCAACTGGGAAAAGCTGGGGTATAAAAATCCCGACCTTATCTGGAAACGTTTTCAGTTAGCTTATGATGCTAACAACATGCAACTGGCAAAATACCTGTATCGCTCCCTGAATCCGGAACACTCAAAAGTAGCCAAGCGCCTTTTAAGAGCTACCCATTACATGGACTACTGGATGGATTCGCTG
>CBDUPD010000647.1:0-1928 GCA_965368985.1 uncultured Spongiibacteraceae bacterium
AACTGTTAAAAGATGGATTTGAAGGTGTACAAAGCCAAATCTTTCATACGCCGTCATTTGAATATGCAAAAAAATATCACATGGGTGTTACTGCAGCTGAGCTTGCCAGTGGTAAGTGTATTGCCAAACGGGCTGCTCGCTGGAAGCGGCAAGGAGTTGAGTGTGCAACTACCGTCTACGGTAATGGTAGGGAAAACTTTGATCAAGCTTGTAGAGAAGTTGAAGCCTTGTTGGCAGCCAGTGAAAAATACCAAATTCCGATTTATATTGAATTGCATCGAGCCAGCATTACTCAGGATATTCAGCAAACCCTCAAGCTTATTGAGCGTTATCCCGGGCTACGGTTTAATGCAGATTTCTCGCACTATATTCTTGCTTATCGACTTGCTGAGACAGCAACGCCTGATATGTTGCGGAGACTGGAGCCTATATTAGAGAGGGTGCGGTTTGTTCACGGACGATTCGCAGGTTCTTCAACAGCACAATGTTATGACATTCGTTATGATGCTGCGTTCGAAGTTTATCGTTATCTTGTGATTCGAACCTTTCAGCTTTTTTTAAAAGCTGCAGAATCTGGTGACTTCATTATTTTTGCGCCTGAGCTGCTTCCCCAAATTACCGGTTATGCACAGCATAGTTATGATGATCATGGGCGTGTTAAAGAGCTTGGAGATCGATACCAACAGGCTAAAGAGTTGCAACAGTACGCAAGAGAGTGGTTTCATCTTGCTCAAACAGAACAGGCGCTAGATTTCCCGGAGTTGGAAAGTAGTAGAGTAATCAATGTGCCTACATGTGATGAGCTGGATAGAATTCTTGATCAGCTTACTGATAGTAAGAGTTTCGTTAGATTGTCACTGGGTACAGCATTTACTTCAGAGGTTGAGAGCGAAGCACTGCTCACAGGTTTGTTAGGATATCAAAAGCGGAACAGTCATATTCTTTTAGAGACAAGACGCAATACAATAACGCATTCTGCTGAAAAAACCCAAAAGCTTGTTGAACAATATCCCAAGCTTCGGCTGGCTTTAAATGCAGGAGAGTGGGTTATAGGCCATGAGATAAGAATAGAAAATTTGGGCTCGATCAGGAAGGTTGTTGCGGTAATCAAGGGTTCTGTCGCGGCGGTTATAAAACATGAAAACACGGCAGAGAACCAACTGCCGGATTTATCTCAAGTGCCTTTTTGGAGAAAGTTAAATCTGATATATATGGTTGATAGCTGTTATTGGCGGTTTTATCAAAAGGTATACAAGCTTGTGAATCATGCAAAAGTTATTGATAAATAATAAAAGCCGGGAGCATTGAGATATTCCGGGCGTCTAATTATTCCGTTATCGGAGTGTAAAGCCATGCCCGGGATAACGATAAAGTCAGGTTCAGGAAGACGCTGAAATTTCGGTCGGGAAAGAAATTAAAGAGTCAGGTTTAGGCGTGATTATGAATAGAGTTTATTCGTACTCTTTCAAGCGATCAAAATCAGGGATAACAATAGTTTTTCCCTTGTTTTCAATGTGGCCACTGTCTTTTAGACTGTGCAAAATGCGAGATAGGGTTTCTGGCGTAATAGAAAGCCGGGAAGCGATTAACTGTTTCTGAATCGGTAATTCCAGCATGTGGTTATCACTTCCCCGGCCTTCCAGTTGCAGAATAAAGTAACGAACCACACGATAGGTTGCATTTTTCATGGTGAGATTTTCTATCTCTTGTAAGCGACCACGAAGACGGCCAGCAAGGTCACCCAATAGATTAATACAGGCTTCATTGCTACTTTTCAGAATTTGCATAAAACAGCGGTTTGAAAAAGAAATAACCGTGGTAGGAACAACGCATGTTGCAGTTGCCGGGAATTCTTCACGTTTCATAAACATAACGGCTTCGGCAAAGGTCTGGCCAGGCATGACTATTTCAATGACTTTTTCGTTACC
>CBDUPD010000648.1:0-1923 GCA_965368985.1 uncultured Spongiibacteraceae bacterium
GCCTCAACATTCGAAGTTATGATTAGCATATCGTCGAATTTTTCAGTCGAGCCCTCAAATGACAACTGCCCGGAATCAGAAACAGAAACCGCCGAGCGAACAGAGTCCATGATTGCAGCACGCTGATCCGCAGGAACAGACAACATCTCTCTACGACCGATAGGCACAAGTAAAATAAAAGTAGAACCCTGCCCCTCCCCATTCGAATACAAAGAAATTTCACCACCTAACAACTTGGCCAATTCTCTTGATCAACTCACATAACCGGCTGGAAATCGTCAACCCAAGCCCTGTACCACCATACTTTCTACTTGTCGTACCATCAACTTGCTTAAATGCCTCAAAAACATGCTCTTGCTTATCTTTCTCAATGCCCATGCCTGTATCACGCACTTTAAACATTAAGGAGTTTTCAGGTGTTAACGATGGATCAGATGACACATAAGAGTCATCCGGAACCATAATATCAATATACACCCCGCCTTTTTCAGTAAACTTGAAGGCATTGGAAATAAAATTCTTAATAATCTGTTTTAGTCTATGCTTATCGGTATAAAAAACTTCCGGAACAAAATCACCAATATTAATTTCAAACTTCAAACCTTTATTTTTGGCTACATATTCAAATTGATGCAATAAGCTGGCCTTCATATCCAAAGGTTTAATCTCATCGATGACGACTTCCATTTTTCCTTCTTCAACTTTCGACAAGTCGAGAATATCATTAATCAAAGCCAGCAAGTCAGAACCTGCAGCATTAATCACACTGGAATGTTCAATATCCCTTTCATTAAGATGCCCATCCCTGTTGCTCATCAGTGCCTCGGAAAGAATAAGAATACTATTCAGTGGTGTGCGCAACTCATGCGACATGGTAGAAAGAAATTGCGACTTATACTTGCCACTTAATTCAAGCGCCTTGGATTTTTCAATCAGTTTTCTTTCCGAGTTCTCAAGCTCCAGATTTTTCTTGAGTATTTCATTTTTCTGACGATCAAGATCCTGTGTTTTACCCTCAAGACGCTGATTGAAAAGTGCCAGTTCCTGACGTTGCTTCTTAAGCTCATGCGCTTGCTCCTGAGTTTGTTCAAGCATTCCAGCCACTTTATATCTGGACTGGGCAGAGCTGATTGCAATAGCCATGGCATCATTACAACGCCTCATCATATATAGATCATCATCAGAAAATCGATGAAATGCAGCAAGCTCTATCACACCCTTCAGCTGCCCCTCAAACACAACAGGAAATAACATGATTGATCTTGGAACTGCCTTACCAACACCTGTGCCTACTTGCATATATTGCTCAGGAAGGTCTGTAATGATCTGTGCACGCTGCTCTAATGCAACCTGACCAACCAGAGTCTCTCCCAGTTCAAAACTAATATCTGTAACCGATTTGGCGTACGCATAGCTGGCAAGCATCGTCAGCTTGTTTTGATCCAACAGATAAAATGCACCAACTTGCGCATGCAAATCAGCCGCCAGATATTTTAATATTGCACCCGCCAAATCTTCCAGGCTTTTATCCCCGCGCATCGTTTCATTCAACCCGGCCAAAAATCCCTGTATTTTTTCTCGATAATGATTTTCTTCATTTTGTTTTTTTAAGGCATTACGCATCGCATACAGCGACTGCATAAGCTGACCAGTTTCATCTTCAGTATAAATCTCAATCTCCTGATCAAGATTTCCACTGGCTACCTGCTCGGCAACATTTACTGCATTACTAAATGCAGAGATAAGGCTTCTGATAATAATCACAGAAAAGACAATAAGAATTGTTGATAAGACAATACCAAGAATCAAACCAAACTGAACAATAAAGGCTTCATCATTTTCTATTTGCACCAGCTGCTTTTCAAAAGAATTATAGCGTTCTTCAAGGAATCTCGACTGAACCTCCTGATAACGTTCTCTCAA
>CBDUPD010000649.1:0-1918 GCA_965368985.1 uncultured Spongiibacteraceae bacterium
CCGAATGAGCCAGTAATAAGTTTCTAAAAAACAACAGTGTTAAAATAAATAAAGTTTTAGTTTTCATATTTTTTCCTCAGTTAAAATTAAATTTTTGTTAATTGCGCGTGAGCGCCATAAGTAATAAACAACAGGTAATACCAGCAAGGTAAGAATCAAAGCACTGATCATGCCTCCTACCATAGGAGCTGCAATTCGACTCATTACTTCTGACCCAGTTCCTGTTCCATATAAAATGGGTAATAAACCAAGAATGATGGCAGCAGCGGTCATCATTACGGGTCTTACACGCATACCTGCGCCTTCTGTCACAGCTTGTTTAAGCTGAATAATGGTAGGAGTATTTTTGTTTTCCAAACATCCAGTAATCATGCTTTGATAAGCTTGGTTGAGATAAACCAGCATAATGACTCCAATCTCAACAGCCACGCCAGCAAGGGCTATAAATCCAACCCCAACTGCAACTGAAAAGTTAAAGCCTTCAAGATACATCAACCAAATACTTCCAACCATTGCCAGAGGCAAAGTGCCCATGATGATGGCCACTTCGGCAAAATTTCTGAAATTCATAAAAAGTAAAATGATGATAATTGCCAGAGTCAGGGGAACCACATATGTCAGTTTTTCTTTAGCCCTAAGCATATATTCATATTGTCCAGACCAACCGATTGAATAGCCAGCTGGTAAATCCAATTGATCTTTAACAATTTTTTGAGCTTCAACAACATAGGAACCCACATCAACACCTTCGATGTCAATAAAAGCCCATCCATTTAATCTGGCATTTTCACTCTTGATACCTGGTGGTCCATCTTCAACTATAATGTCAGCTACATCACCTAGTGCAATACGTTGATTACTTGGAGTAACAATGGGAAGTAAAGCAAGCATTTCAGGTGAATTTCTATAGTCCTGTGGGTATCTAATATTAACAGGATACCTTTCAAGCCCTTCTACAGTTTGTGTCACATTCATACCACCAATCGCTGATGCAACCATTTCCTGTACATCAGCGATATTAAGATTGTATCTGGCTGCCTTTTCTCGGTTGATATCAACTTTGATATACCTTCCTCCTGCCACTCGTTCTGAATATACTGATGCGGTACCTGGGACATCTTCTAGAATTTCCTCTAACCGTTTACCTATGGCTTGGATTTGTTCAAGTTTTGGCCCTGATATTTTGATTCCAACAGGTGTTTTAATTCCTGTTGCCAACATATCAATTCTGGTTTTGATAGGCATCACCCATGCATTGGTTACACCTGGAAGTTTAACCAGTGCATCGAGCTCTTTCTTCAAATCATCAGTATCGATACCCTCTCGCCATTGGTCTCTTGGTTTGAGTTGGATGAAGGTTTCAATCATGGTTAATGGCGCAGGGTCTGTGGCTGTTTCTGCCCTACCCACTTTACCAAACACTGTTTGAACTTCAGGAACAGTTTTGATCAGTTTATCCGTCTGCTGTAACAACTCTCTTGCTTTACCAATAGAAATGCCAGGGTATGTTGTAGGCATGTACATCAAATCACCCTCATCCAAAGGAGGGATAAATTCGCTACCAATTTTGTTTACAGGCCAAAAGCCAGCCAATAGGACTAACAGCGCAAAAACAAGTGTCAATTTGGGGAATTGTAATACTCGTTTTAATACAGGGAGATATATTGCTGTTAGCAATCTATTGACTGGATTCTTATGCTCAGGAAGGACTTTGCCTCTGATAAAGTAACCCATCAAGACAGGCACTAAAGTAATTGCCAAGGCGGCAGATGCTGCCATAGCATATGTTTTAGTGAATGCCAATGGAGAAAACATTCTGCCTTCTTGTGCTTCTAGGGTAAATACTGGCACAAAACTAACTGTTATTATAAGTAAGCTAAAAAACAAGGCAGGCCCTACTTCACTGGCTGACTCAGCT
>CBDUPD010000650.1:0-1914 GCA_965368985.1 uncultured Spongiibacteraceae bacterium
TGGTGGTGGTGGTTTAGCCGCCGGTGTTGCTTCGTATATCAAATATGTTCGCCCTGATATAAAAGTGGTTGCTGTCGAACCTGAAGATGCTGCCTGTTTAAAAGCGGCATTGGAGGCAGGGCGTCGAGTCACGCTGCCTGAGGTGGGTATCTTTGCAGATGGCGTTGCGGTGGCCCAAATAGGTAAAGAAACCTATCGTATTCTTCAGCAGACAATCGATGAAGTGATAACTGCCAATACTGATGAGATCTGCGCAGCAATAAAAGATATATTTGAAGACACTCGCTCTGTAGCAGAGCCTGCTGGTGCGCTGTCGCTTGCAGGGTTGAAAAAATATGTTGAAGAGACCGGTGTGCAGGGACAAACATTGATTTGCATAGAAAGTGGCGCCAATACCAATTTTGATCGCTTGCGTTATATATCCGAGCGTACAGAATTCGGTGAAAAGCGTGAAGGGATATTCAGTGTGCAGATACCCGAGAAGCCAGGAAGTTTTCGCAAGTTTTGTGCATTACTTGGTAAGCGCAATATCACCGAGTTTAATTACCGTTATACCTCTGCAGAGTCTGCACAGATTTTTGTTGGCATGCAGGTTCAGGGTGAAAAAGATAGAAAAGCCATTGTCGATAAGCTCATCGCAAAAGGCTATAAGGTTGAAGATATGACTGAAAATGAGATGGCGAAGATACATGTGCGTCATATGGTGGGTGGTCGTGCGCCTGAAATCGATGATGAGGTGGTTTACCGTTTTGAGTTTCCCGAACGCCCCGGTGCCTTGATGAAATTTTTAAACCAGCTCGGTGGGCGATGGAATATATCCATGTTTCATTACCGTAATCATGGTTCGGCTTTTGGTCGGGTATTTGTTGGTTTGCAAGTGGCTAAATCAGAGCGAAAACAGATTGAGCCTGTATTAAAGGGTTTGAATTATCGGTTTATCGAAGAAACAGATAATCTGGCATATAAGCACTTTTTGAATTAGGGTTTGTGACTTTGGGTGTTTCATGAGGAGGCATGTAGCTCCTCCTTCAGGTCATTTCCGCGCAGGCGGGAATTTGTCTATGTTTTAGCTCTGCTTTCGACCCATAGTTGCCAGTCACAAGCACAAAAAATACCTCCCCGAAAGCAGCAGTTCAAACTGAGCTACTATATTCACCAACTTGACATTGTAACCATTAGGGTTACAATATAATAATGATCAAGAGTTTTAAACATAAAGGACTAGAACGATTTTATAAATCGGGCAGCACAGCAGGTATCCAATCAAACCATCAGAACCGATTAAGACTCATTTTATCTAATCTTGATCAAGCTGAGTCATCTGATGATATGGATCTTCCAGGGCTTAGGTTGCATGAACTAAAAGGGAATAGAAAAGAAATATGGTCTGTCACAGTAAGTGGCAACTGGCGCGTCACCTTCAAATTTAATGGCCGTGATGCAGAAATTGTTAACTACGAGGATTATCACTAATGAGTATGCATAACCCCGCTCACCCCGGTGAGATTCTTAAAGAGCTTGTTATTGAGCCGATGGAACTCACCATCACAGATGTATCTGAACATTTAGATGTTAGTCGTAAAACCTTATCTAAAGTTCTAAATGGTCGAGGATCAGTTACTCCTGAGATGGCAGTGCGGCTTGAGCTCGCTTTCAAAAAACCTTCTGCAGATCACTGGTTAAGATTGCAAAATGCCTATGATCTTTGGCTGGTTCGTGAACAGCAATCACAGTTACATGTGCAGCCCTATAATTTAAAATACGCATAAAGCTGCCACTCAAAACTGCGACCTGCAACTAACGGAAAAACTGGATATTCTATTGAAGCCACGATTAGCAAGGTCAGGCACAATAGAGCTGACCCTTTCTTGCGGCTTAAAAAATCTCGTTTTTTGTAGGTTGTGGGTGAGCTTG
>CBDUPD010000651.1:0-1912 GCA_965368985.1 uncultured Spongiibacteraceae bacterium
TGCTCGAAGACCCAAAACACTTCGTGGGGCCGGCCCTCCTCATTTACGCCAAGTAGCAGCAAACGCATGGAGCGTTTCCAGTCGAATTATTCAGAGCTTCCCAAGTTTAATTACGCTGATAACTCAATATTTGTCCTTTGAACTCTTTTGCTAACAGGTCACTGCTATCGAGCTTTCTTTGGGTATGGGTAAAACCTAAAGAGACCATTTTCTTGCTGAAAGGCGCATGATTCGAACGGCCGGGGTCTACCAGAATAACTTCACAGGTATCATTGGCGTGTCGGTTTATAAATTCTGATAATTGCTCAATATGTTGTTTTTCATATAAAACATCAGAACCGATAAGCACATCAAATTTCCCCAAGCCACTATTGGTATCATTCCAGCTGGTACGTAAAAATGGGATCTTGTTACTATTATTGATTTTGACATTCTCAACTAAAAAACCGCCAGCCTCAGGGTGAATGTCAGTTGCCGTAATATCGGCATTGCGAGAGTTAAGAACATGGCTCGACAGGGCCATGCCGCAACCCAGCTCAAGAATTCGTTTATTATCGATGGCAAAAGTTGCCATCTCTTGTGCTAATACTTTACTGGATGCCCAGACTACACCAAATAAAGGCCATTGAGCCGATGAAATCCCCAATGCTTCAGCTTCACCTAAAGGGTCAGAAAACTGTTGCCTGTCTTTCAGGCTGCGAATATGGATATCGAGGTTACCGACCTCGATGGTTTGAAAACGAATACGAACAGGCGACATAATAAAGCTCTAGTGTGTGATAAACACGCAACAAGCCTAATCGAGTCCGATTCGCTACGTAAGAGCAGCCACTATAAGCTTTAGGGCTGATAGTTGCCATTAAGGATTGATTATTTTTCAAACAGTGTTGTGGGGTGTGAAGATAAAGGGGTGGCGGTATACCCCCAAAATAGCATTTTAGTTAATTAAGTAACATGATGGCCTCAATTTCAACTTCCGCACCTTTAGGCAAAGAGGCAACGCCAACACAGGCGCGGGCAGGGTAAGGCTCGTTGAAATATTTTTTCATTACTTCGTTAACATCAGCAAAGTTACCAAGGTCAGTCAGTGAGATATTGATTTTTACGCACTGGGCCAGACTACCACCAGCTGCTTTGGCGACAGCGTCAAGGTTTTCAAAAACCCGGGTTGTTTGAGCAGTGATGTCACCGTCAACCAATTCCATGGTTTCAGGAATTAATGGGATTTGTCCGGAAAAATACACAGTGTTACCGGCTTTTATCGCCTGTGAATAGGGGCCAATAGCTTCAGGTGCTTCGGTAGTTTGAATGGGGATCAGCTTGCTCAACTTACGGTCCTTTTGTGTGATTTTGCTTTAACGCGGGTAATGCCGTTAACCGATTTTATGTTTCTAAGCTGGCGCATAATGCGGGCCAGATGCACACGGTCATGTACGCTTATTTCTATATCTACCCGGCTGCTGTGGGCATCATTATCAAAAATATTAATACTCTCAATGTTCGCATCAAGGCTATTAATTTTTGTTGCCAATGTTGCCACCATACCGCGTTGATGTTTAATACTGACAGAAATAGGCACAGTAAAATCACCTTTAACCTCATCAGCCCAGCTTAATTCGACAGCCGTAGATGGGTTGTTTCGAATTTTTTTGGTATAGATGCAGTTACTGGTATGAACAACAACACCTCGGCCAGCACTCATATGGCCGATAATGGAATCACCAGGCAGTGGGTGGCAACAGTTGGCAAAATTGATAATCATGCCTTCGGTGCCGGTGATAACCAGCGGTTTTTGTTTCGGCGCATATTGTTCAGAGGCGTCGTTCTCTTCCATTTCGGGAACCAACTGACGTGCTGTCAGGTAGGCTACTCGGTTGCCTATGCCGATATCTTCCAATATGTAATCGAAATT
>CBDUPD010000652.1:0-1898 GCA_965368985.1 uncultured Spongiibacteraceae bacterium
ACACATCTCAGGAAGTGTTCTTGGTAATTATTACGGTATAAAAATCGCCGAAAGTGATGTGATGCATATCATTCCCAGCATGTTTTTGATTATGTTTGTTGTTATGGGTGTGATGATGAAAACGATATCCGGTGCATTTATCAGTTTTATTATTGCAATGGTGGCGACTATTTCAGGTTTGGGCTATAGCGCATGGGCAGGAACTACATTTTCAGTGATGGCGATCAATTCTGCGACTATTTCTATTACGGTTTCAATAGCACACTGTATTCACTTGCTAAGCTATTTTATAGCGCACTATGACGGTAGCTCGAAACTTGCAGCCATAAAGGAAAGTCTGCATGCTAATCTGGTACCTATCACGATTACCAGTTTCACCACTGCTGTTGGCTTTCTCAGTCTTAATTTTAGTGGATTGCCGCCTATTGCCAATTTGGGTAATGCATCAGCAGCCGCTGTATTTTTCGCATGGCTTTTTTCGCTCACAATCATGCCGGCATTGATTACTGTTTTTCCTTTCAAGCCTCAGGCAGGTGGCAATAATCGCCTTGAGTCTGCCATGCTAACGCTTGCTGATTTTGTTATTGCAAGAAGACATGGACTGGTTGTTATCTCTGTCATTTTTACGGCTGTTATGGCTTATTTCGCTTCAACAAATATTATTAATGACAGGTTTACTGAAGTTATCAAAAAACCCCATGTTTTACGTACGGCAAATGATGAAATGGGTAAACATTTTGGTGCCATGTATTCTATTTCTTATGATGTAAAAGCAAGGAGCGAAGGGGGCATTTCTGATCCGGAGTATTTAACAAAACTGGATGAGTTTGCTACCTGGTTACGGCAACAACCTGAAATAAAAAACGTTAATGCTTATAGTGATATCATCAAACGTCTCAATATGAATATGCACAATGACGATAAAATATTTAACAGGGTGCCTGAGAGTCAGGAATTAGCTGCTCAACTGTTGCTTATCTATGAGATGAGTGTGCCTAATGGATCTGATCTATCGAATATGATCATGCTTGATAAAAGTAGTAGCCGTTTAATGATTACCATGCCAAGCATGGATACCAATGAATTCTTTAGTTTAACAAATAAAATAGATCATTGGACGGCTACTAATCTTCCTGAGCATATGCGTCATACAGGGACATCCATTCCCTTTATGTGGTCGCACCTGAGCATTGATAGTTTAACCACAGGTGCCAAGGGTTCGCTTTATGCGATAGCGCTTATTTCAATTATTATGATATTGGTTCTGGGTAGCCTGAAATTCGGTTTACTGAGTCTGGTGCCTAATGTTTTTCCGCTGTTTGTCGGCTTTGGTGTTTGGGCGTTAATATCGGGTGAAATTGGCATGGGACTTACCTCAGTGACTATTATTGCCATTGGTATTATTGTTGATGATACCGTGCATTTTATCAGTAAGTATCAGCAAGCTCGAAAGTATAAACAACTAGGCCCTGAAGATTCGGTTAGATATACCTTTAAAAATGTAGGTAGTGCCTTATGGATCACGACGATTGCACTGGTAGCCGGATTTTCTTTACTGATAACATCAAAGGTAACACCTAATGCTGAGTTGGGTTTGTTAACAGCTATAATTTTGGTGGTAGCCTTAATACTTGATTTTATCTTGTTACCACCGCTGTTGATGTTAACTGAAAGAAAAATACGTACCTGATTCTATGTGGTCAGATAATCAGTAAACCCCCGGATATCTGATGGAAGAGAGAGCAGTGCTTGCATCGCTTTTTTAGGCAAGATGAGATGCGCATAATACCCGCCATTAACGTCATCAGAAAGTATGACGCAATAACGTGTTAGCGGTGTTTTGGGGTAGTCTGTCCAGATAGGGCTTCCATGACCAAAGTCTACATTTTGTGTAGGAA
>CBDUPD010000653.1:0-1897 GCA_965368985.1 uncultured Spongiibacteraceae bacterium
TTCAAGGTAAGCAGAAATTACATGACGACCTTCACCGCAACCAAGAGCAAGAACCCGATCACCTTTTTTTAATTTAAAATGCTTGAAATCAACTGTTTGCATGATTTTTTATTACCTGATGATAATATCCGGTTAATTTATTGGCAGCAACATTCCAGCAGAAATGCTCAACAATTCTTTGTCGACCTGCCTTGCCAAGTTGCTCACGCTTTTCAGGATTTTCTAACAAGTCTTTTACAGCTTCAGCAATTGCCGCACTGTCTTTAATTGGCACTAACACACCGGCATCACCAACAACTTCAGGCAATGCCCCACCCCGAGATGAAACCACAGGAACTTCACAAGCCATTGCTTCACCTGCGGGCAGTCCAAAACCTTCATAAACTGAAGGAACAACAGCTATGGATGCTTCAGCGTAATAATCAACCATTTGTTCAGTGGTAATACCCGTAACAAACAGAACCTTATCTTTGATGCCCAGTTTATTAATTAACTTTTCTGTATCACCACCTTCTTTAGGCTTGCCAACCACTAATAGCTCAAGATCAGGATAATCTTCTAACAAGCTTGCATAAGCTTCCAGTAAAAAGCGTAAACCTTTCAATGGCTGGTCAGCTGATGCTGTAGCCATCAAACGCATGGGGTTACGCTTAATATGTGCTCGGGGCGCAAACTCTTCTGTGTTAATACCATTATAAATAAGATGAATACCATCTTCTTCAATACCAAAAGCCTTGGCGATATCAACCTGGGAACGCTCAGATACAGTCACAACATGGTCAAGCTTTTTAACAACCTTCGCCTGCATTTTTAAAAAAGAGTGCCAACGACGAATAAGAATTCTTTCCCACCACTTGTCACAGGCATTAAGCGCAATTTGCAAATCACTGGTGATAGGGTGATGCAATGTTGTAACCAAAGGTAGACGTTTCTGAATCTTTACCATGCCATGACTGAGGCTTTGGTTATCATGTACCAGATCATACTTATGACCATGCTGCTTTAAATAGGCATCAGCACGACGACCAAACGCATAGGGCTCTGCAAAGCCACCTGTCAGCTTGCTGCACCACTCTACAATATTGGCATACGAACTCAGATGATGTGGACGGAGTGAATCAAGGCCATTCTCGAAAAGGTTGAGACTGGGCATTTTAATTAAATTAACACGCTCATCAAGATGCGGATAAGGCTGCCCCGAAATAACGTCAACCTGATGACCTGCATCAACCAAAGCCTTCGACAGGTATTTAATATAGATGCCCTGGCCACCGCCATAAGGATGACTACGGTAACCCAAAATGCATAAACGCATTGGCTTTACGTTTTTATCAATATTACCAACCAAAGAAACCGGTGATGGAGACTTTTGCTCAATATCTTTCTCTGAACCAAGCAATCTGCTCACTTCCAGAAAATCTAGTTTTTCTTGAACACTAAGAGTCAAAGCCTATCCTATTTTTCTTGATTATTACTGATTATTCTTTATTACATGCCAGACAATAAATCTGCCTTCATGAAATCATTATTTTATCGTCTAAAAAATCCGCAAATTCTACAGAAAACTGTGACTTAATTCCACTTCTGCAGGATGAAAACTGATCTGGAATTCCCGTAAACACTGAGAAAGCACCATTTCTTTATCAATGACAATAAGTTAATCTGGGTTAACATTTAAGAATACGGCCAAATACTTACCCATGACATCTGATTACCCGCGCTATGCGATTATCGACTGGCTTCGTGCCTTTGCCATTGTTTTAATGATAATTTTTCACTTCTCTTATGACTTACATCAACTGAAAGTCATTGATTATTATATATTTTATCACCCTCTTATGACTTTCACCGGACGCCTTTGCCTTTCAACATTTTTGTTTTGCCTGGGCTATAGCCT
>CBDUPD010000654.1:0-1896 GCA_965368985.1 uncultured Spongiibacteraceae bacterium
TCATCACCATCCATTTTGTATTGTTGATTTCGTAAATACACATAATAGCCAATTCTATCAGTTAGTGGTGCGGACCATGTTACTGCCAGACTTAAGCCTGTAGTATCCCCTTCATATATAAAAGCAGAATTGTATTTTGTAGGAGGATTCGTATCTGTATCAGTAAGGATGTAGTTATCTTTATATTGGCCATCAAGCATAGCGTAGGCACCGTTAAGTGTTAGATTACCTATATCCTCAAATCGGAATGTGTAACTTGTACCAAAAAAGAAGCCATCTTCGGTGTACTCTTGTTTATAGTCGCCATATCCATAATTATCGTGATCTTGAGCGGAATTTTGAGACCAGGATAGAGTGTTAGGGTTCCATAGATCTCGGGGTTCTGGTGTTAGAGTAGTTTCGCCAGACATGTAGCCTAAGAATATGCTCCATTCCGGAAAGATGGAATATCCAATATTTAAGATAAAGTCATCTCTTTCTACTTTGGTAGCAGCGGTGCCACTAAATTGGGTAGTGGTTTCATTTCGAGGGTTGGTAAAAGGGATATCACTATCAGCATAGGTATCAGTCATTGTTGTTTCATACTTAAGTGCAGCAAAATATCGATCATAAGCAAAAGTAATCCCTACTTGAAGAACAGGAAGGTCTACTGATAGATCGCCTTTATCTGTGAGGCCTCCAGGATACTTGAGCTTTTCTTCAAACTTCAGTTTTTTTAGTTGGAAGCCAGCATTAGGAATAATGGCGAGTTCTGCTGCGCAGACAAGTTGCCCGGTAAACAGCAAGCTTGTCGCTAACCCGATTTTTTTAAGTGTTTTATCCATGACTATCTCCTTGTTGTTTTTTTTTAGAATGTCGAACCTGTGAAATCTACATAATGAGTGGGTAGTTTTTGATAACGCTTTTCTTTCATTATTATTTCTTCAGAAGCGGTAAAATCAACTTCATATTCGCCCGGGACAGGTAGGGCGGTAATCACAAAGCTGATATCTTTATTTGTTTTATGATTGATAGCTTTGAAGTGTAGGTGGTTATTCTTAAGTGTTGGTTTGCTGGCAATTTCAAAAACCCTGGCCTCATTGATAACACTGATGGCGCTGGTTTTCAGAATCTGACTGGTGTCTTTGTCAGTTTGCATCCATTGAATGAAGATTTCAGAATAGGTATTGCCTGCTTCGTTTTTCGTCATTATCAGGCGATACATGCCGTTTCCATTTTCAGGCTCCCATGAGCCAAATGTTTTTATGAAACTGATGTTTTCGGGGAGTGTATGTATGTCTGAGTCAGCGGCAGAAACCTGGCTGGCAAGAGCAGAAAAAAGCAGAACAAAAACTAATCTTTTGTATGTGATCATATTAATACATTTATACCATTCTTCTATAAGAAGCTTTGATGATATTTGTAGATCTACTGCAGAATACCTTGAATGCCATTCAAAGTTCAAGGCCCGGAAAAGCCAAATTCTTATTATAAAAATAATACCTACTATATTAGCTTCTATTCCAGTAACTTCAAGCTACTCAGATAGAAGGTTATCAATGGCTTTGTTAGGAATTTCAGGTGAGTAAGGTTCAGCTTGCTGTTCATGCAAGCTGTTTTGATAATGAGCTGATATTAACCGGTAACCCAGACCGGCTTATTGCTCTTCCACCAGTTGCATTTGTGAATCAACAGCTTTGTCCCATCCGCCATAGTCTCTCCATTGGTTGACGATTTGGCAAAACAGTTGGGCAGTGACTTCAGCATCATAGGCAGCTGAGTGGGCTGATTTATTGTCAAAGGGTATTTTTGCAATACGACATGCCTGGGCTAATACTGTATGACCATAAGCCAGCCCGGCTAACGAGGCGGTGTCCATGCTCGAAAAAGGGTGAAACGGATTACGTTTGATGTTTG
>CBDUPD010000655.1:0-1890 GCA_965368985.1 uncultured Spongiibacteraceae bacterium
ACAAGGGGACCTGATTGCGATAGGTGGAAAGCTGCTTGTTTATCTGATCAGCGCCAATGACGAAGAAATCCTGCCAAGCAAGCTGGAGCAGCTTTTCAACCTGGGACGAGAGACGCGTGATAACGGAGGATTTAACCGTTTTCGGCTGGTAGTTTCGACCTCGAGAGAACAGCCAACCCGAAAATCACTGGCCAGACAATTCGAAATTCTTGAGAATCGTGACGAAAGACTGCATTTACATGTAATTGGAAACGATCAGTTACCGGACTTGAATGCACAGTAAAATATTCTGGTAAAATAGTGTTTGAAATATTTTGTCGGCATTATTTAACAAGCAAAGGCTTACAATGACCAGCACCTGGTCTATATTTGATATATCCGTATTTATGATGGATAGTGTGTAATATTTACAGTCAACTAATATTTACATAGGGGAGAACGGCATTATGGCTATGGCAAAGAAAAAAACCAGAAAGAAAAAGACAGTAGCAAAGAAAAAAACAACTGCCAGGAAAAAAGTTGGCAAGAAAAAAACAGTAGCGAGAAAGAAGGCGGCGGCCATGAAGAAAGCGGCAGCCGCGAAACGTAAAGAAGCAATGGCCACACTGCGAGAAAAATACAATGCTGCCAAAGTTGAGTTGAAAGAATTAAGAGCCGTTACCAGTGAGAACCTGAAAGCCCACAAGAATGTCGCCAAGACGGAAATGGATGTGTTGAAGGAGCAGCTTGCTGCGGCATTGAAGCGTGAAAAAGAACTCCTGAAACTGGGCGAGAAGAAAGCCAAAGCGATGCTCGCTGCGGGAGAGCGATGGGAGAGAAAACAGGTCGCCAGAATTAAAAAGGCAGTGGGTAAGAAGCGTCGTAAGAAAGTTTCAGCATCATAACATCAGTATAAGAAAACGGCCTGCTCGGGCCGTTTTCTTGCTATGAGATGTTCGGAAAACCCCTAAGATAATATCTGGATTATTACACCTGGGGTAAAGGTCAAGAGAATGAAACTATATTATTCAGCGACTTCACCTTATGTTCGCAAGGTGAATGTGTTTACTATTGAGGCGGGGTTGGATGATAAAATTGAGAATATTACCACTAACCCCTGGGTAACAGATGCCAATCTGTTAGCAGATAACCCGCTTTCCAAAGTGCCAACGTTAATTCTGGATGATGGAACCGTGTTATATGATTCTCCGGTGATCTGTGAGTATCTTGATAGCTTAAATACCGGACAAAAATTGATTCCGGTAGCAGGTATGGAACGCTGGATGGCGTTGCGCCTTCAAGCGCTGGGTGATGGAATACTTGATGCCGCTGTAATGCGGTTTCTGGAACGAAAGCGCCCCGAGGTACAGCAATCCAGTGATTGGGACGCTACTCAGCTTTCAGCGATTCAACGTGCCTTGGTGTATCTTGAAAGTAATATTGATGATTGGAATAAGGATCTAACTGTTGGACAGATAACAGTGGGTTGTGCTCTGGGATATCTGGACTTTCGATTTGCCAATGATAGTTGGCGTGATAATCAGCCATTATTAGCCAAATGGTATTCTTCGTTTGCAGAACGTACATCAATGCAAATAACACAGCCCCAAAGTGTTTAGTCTGAAATTTTTAAGCACAATTAAAGTTGTTCAATTAAAATTGACAAGATCTAATCCCAATTTATGCTATAGCGCCGGCAAATTTATGACAAGAGTTGATATTAAAAACAAATATTTAAATCTGTGTTAAGAGCGGAATAATAATGGCATCAGGATCAAAAAAAGTAATATTTGCAGCCTTAATTGGAAATTCACTAATTGCGGTGACTAAATTTACAGCTGCATTTGTCACTGGTAGTTCTGCAATGTTGTCGGAAGGCATTCATTCCCTGGTAGATACCGGTAATCAGGT
>CBDUPD010000656.1:0-1890 GCA_965368985.1 uncultured Spongiibacteraceae bacterium
CATGCATCTTATTGGCAATAGGTAGAACAATGGCTTCAACCAGGGAGGTCAGGTTTGGTTTATCGTCGAGCTCTTCTAGCATTTGCAATCGATGTTTTTCTATATCACTGGCATGTCGCTGCCAGATAGCAGCAATCAAGCCGTCTTTGCTACCAAAATGATATTGCACGGCATTGGTATTTTTTTGCTCAGCAAGAATGCACACCTCCCTAAGTGATGTCGCTTCAATGCCTTTTTCGGCAAATAATTTCTCGGCGGCTCTTATTAATTTGCCTTTGGCAGATAATTCATCTGAACTCAAAATTTACCCTTTAAACAATCACTTATTAATACTACACATCATTGATTACCATGATGATATGTTTTTATAGAATAAAACGATTGTATATTTAACGCAACTGTTTTAAATTTAAAACAGTTGATTTAAAAATGCTGGTATTTAAATGAGTGGGTTAAACAGGTAAGTCTAATGGATGCGGTTAAAGCGTTAATTGAAAGTCGTCCTGGTGCGGCAGAAGCGATACATGCAGCAAAACAAACCAGTGCTACAAAGATAAATGATTTTATCTATATGTCATCAGGCACCTCGAATAGTTATATGGTGCTTACCGATGAGGGGCGGGTGATTATCAATACTGGTATGGGGTTTGAATCACCAACACACAAAAAAGTGTTTGATGCTGTTTGTGACGGGCCTACCCCATATATCTTGTTAACGCAGGGGCATGTTGATCATGTGGGTGGTGTTCGTACATTCAGGCAGCCTGAAACAAAGCTGGTGGCGCAAGAAAACCTGCAGCAGTGTCAACTGGATGATGAGCGAATATCTGATCGGAGAGAGTCACAAAGTTATATCTGGTTTGATGGCATTATCAATGAAGCGCTGGTTTTAATGGATGATCACCCGGAGCTGTTTGACCAGGATTATCCGGTAGCTGATATTACTTATAAAGAACATTATTCATTTAGTCTGGGTGGTGTCGATTTTGAAATCTATGCAACGCCAGGAGGAGAAACACTTGATAGCAGTGTTATCTGGTTACCTCAACATCGTATTCTTTTTAGCGGCAATACCTTTGGTCCGTTGTTTCCACACTTTCCTAACTTTAATACGATTCGTGGTGATAAATACCGCGATGCCAGTCGTTATCTTGAGTCTTTGCAGTTGGTTAAACAGTTAAAACCATCCATGTTAATCACAGGCCATGGTGACCCTGTTATTGGTGAAGAGTTAATAGGGCAGTGCCTCACCCGATTACATAATGCAGTAGATTATGTTTATAAAGAAACCCTGAAAGGCATATCGGAAGGTAAAGGTATTCATCAGTTGATGAAAGAAGTTCGGCTACCAGAAGCACTAACCGTGGGAGAGGGATATGGAAGAGTTGCCTGGTGTGTACGTACAATTTGGGAAGAATATCTGGGCTGGTTTAAGGCAGAAAATACATCAGAGCTTTATCCAACACGTATCAATGATCTCTTTCCGGAAATTGTAACTTTGGCCGGTGTGGATAAGCTGAAAAAGCTTTGTGTTGATAAAATTGAAGGTGGTGATATTCAGGGTGCTTTGGTGTTGGCCGAAGCACTTTTAAAAACTGAGCCTTCTAATGCGCAAATACTTTGGTTATGTATTGAGATTCATGAGAAATTGCTTGAAGTAAAAGCAGATGCGGATAATTTCTGGTTAGGTGGTTGGCTACGTTTTCAGATCAATCAATATAAAGAACGCATCGATGTGCTTGAAGAAGCCGAGAGTATGAACGGTGGTGATGTGATTACCCCCAGGCAGGTTTTTGATAAATTGCCTGAGCTATTCATAGCTGATGCAGCAAAAGATGCAGAAGTGATTTTTGTTCTTAATATTGAAGGTGAGGGCGGTGGGTGTTGGCA
>CBDUPD010000657.1:0-1887 GCA_965368985.1 uncultured Spongiibacteraceae bacterium
CACGAGCCCACGCCTCATGAGTGCGTCGCTGAATTTCTTCCGGATTCAAGTCGTACGGTTTACCACGTAAATTGTCGCTTAGCTTACCTTTTGAAAAAGCACAAAACTTACACTTAAAATAACAGATATTGGTGTAGTTAATATTGCGGTTAACAGCGAAAGTAACATCATCACCACAAGCTTTCTGTCTAAGCTCATCAGCAAAATTACAGACAGCGGTATAGTCATCACCACGAGCCTGAAACAGACGAGCCAGATCTGATTCCTGCAACAGTTCTTTTTGACTCACTTTATTCAAAATTGTTTGTATATCGGCAGATATCAAATTGACTGAATTAACACCAAAATTCTCGGGCAATGATTCCGAGGTACCTGTCAGCCAGTTATCTTCTTTGGGGAAACCTTCTGCATCGACGAGATCAATAACAGGATGTTGTAATCTCTTATCTAACCACTGTTGATAATTTCGAACAAAGGATGGATAAATAGTTAAACGCTCATGAAAAAACTTGCCAGCATTCAGTGTTTCTTTGGCCAGGGTTTCCAAATGCGGCCATGGTGCTTCAGGGTTTACAAAATCCGGAGTAACCGGAGACACCCCTCCCCAGTCATTAATACCAGCAGCCACAATTTTCTCAAGAACACCCGGACTTAAATTAGGCGGCGCCTGAATAGCCATCTGACTACCAAATATGATACGGGTTATAGCAATAGTCCAAAGTAATTCATTAAGATCTGGCTCAGGCGCATTAGACATTTGCGTATTGGGTTTGGCCCGGAAATTTTGTACGATAACTTCCTGAATATGGCCATATTGCTCATGAATTTCACGAATAGCCAATAAGGATTCAATGCGCTCCTGACGGGTTTCACCAATACCGATCAATATTCCGGTAGTAAATGGAATTTTAGCCTCGCCAGCAAGGCGCAATGTTTCAAGTCGACGAGCGGGTTCTTTATCAGGCGACCCATAATGTGGCATACCCTTTTCACACAAACGTGTTGAGGTAGATTCAACCATGATACCCATTGAAGCCGACACAGGGCGCAATAGTGTCAACTCATCGGCAGTCATACAGCCCGCGTTAATGTGTGGGAAAATACCCGTTTCTTTAAACACTTGCTCGGCAACATGAGCAACATACTCAAGCGTGCTGGAAAAGCCCATCTCATCGAGCGCTTTACGAGCTGTGCTATAACGTAACTCAGGCTTCTCACCCAAGGTAAACAAGGCTTCTTTACAACCGAATTCTTTTGCTTCTTTTGCTTGCTGCACGACATCTTCAACAGGCATATATGCCTGTTCAATAAATTTTGGAGTTTGTGCAAATGTACAGTAATGACAAACATCTCTACAGAGATGTGTTAACGGGAAAAAGACTTTTTGGAATAAGTAACAACATTATGAAAACCCTTATCACGCAACTGACTGGCAGCACCCAATAACAACTGTGCATCATCACAATCTGCCAGGGCAAGCGCCTGCTCATCAGTGATCAAATCATCAGAAAGCGCTATGGTAATAATGTTTTCAAAACTGTTTGAATTCATAATTAATCAGTAATAATCAGTCAGGAAAGCCTGAAATCAATAATTGCCTGCTGCATATCGGGATGCAACAAATATTGAGCTGTAGCAAGCTGAGGAAAATCAATAAGACGACTCGCCAACTCTAACAGGTCATCAGGGCTATCAATATCCAGCGTTAAATCTGGCAGTTCAGCAATATTACATATCAAGCCCAGTTCACCTGACGCTTGCAAATGTTTGCGATAACTACCTTCTCCGTACTGGAAAACAATCTCGGTTGGCAGATCAAACAACATGCCATTGGTACCATTTTCGTCTTCATCAGGTACTAACGTTACACCACCATCAAGGTGCGTC
>CBDUPD010000658.1:0-1885 GCA_965368985.1 uncultured Spongiibacteraceae bacterium
ACCAGCGAGGTTGACAATAATTGCATGGCTTGATTATTGAACATATGATCACTCCTTTGATTTGTTGGTGTTATCCATCGCAAGATAGATAGTGTGAATCACTAGTAATCGGATCCACGCCTCTAAACTGCAAATATTCCTGATTTCTTACTCAAACAGGCAACAGTTCAGCGTAGTTATCATGGCGGAGATCTTCCCAAACGCCGCACGTAACCGTTAGGGCAGATAAAAATCGATATCACTACCGGCGCAAATCAATGCGATTATAGCGAAGAAAATTTCAGTGAGAGGCGCGATTAGGTGTCGTTGATCATAGTTTTGAAAAAATGTTGCTGCCCATGATGTCTCCATATCCATAGGACGAGTTTGGTCTAATGATATAGTCTTAAAGTAAATAAGTCAGAGAATCATTAATAAAGAGAAGAAAGATTCATTTTCCCTGACACGAAAACATTGTTGATCGTAATTTATTCTGCCGTATGTGTAGTCAGTTTAATGCTTCTTTTTGTGTTGTATAGTCATTGTATGAAATCGAGCTGGAATTAAGCAAGAGATAGCCAACAAAACTGATGCAAGCAAAAGCTGCCATCAAAACGAGCAGATACACAATCAAAATTATTCGTGTCTTTGAATAAGGTAAATCATCACGTTGGGCTCTATACAAAGTGCTGCGTATTTTGAAATAGGGATAGCTGATAAATAAGCCTAATGCAAACACTGCAGGTAAAAGGAAAACCGTTGCCAGAAAATGATAAAATCCATCCATGTCCATTGTCTCGGGTAAAGTAACCAACATCAGCCCGGCAAAAGCCATGCATAGTATCAATGCCACCATCAAACCGGTTAAAAATGGGCGAGTTCTCCGAAACTCAATGTCGAATAAATTCATCTGGATAAGTACCTAAATTAAATACAGAAATTATTTTTATACTTGCTTCGAACTTCGCATGAAGGTCGTTAAGTATTTATTATGCTCACACTTTGCTTATTCTATTCATATTGTGTCTAATAGTAGTATATACCTATGAGCCCGTTGCTGTAATGACGCGAACTGACCACAAAAATAACCCTCTTCAAAAAACGGATTTAGAGGCGAAGGTAGAACGTGTTGTCACACCGTTTATGGAGTTTATTCAGGATCAGACGACGGCAATTGTGCTTTTGCTCGTTTGCACGGTCGCAACACTGGTCAGTGCCAAGACGGGAATTCTTTTTGAGTCCCTGGTCGCCGGTTTGTGTGGTTATCTGTGGTTGAGATTTCGGGCATGAAGCCAGGCATAATGAAGCATAACTAAACGACCAACCCCTTTATTTCATGAGGTATTAATTGAAATTTCTGAATAAAACCTCAGATACATAATCAAGCAACAATTACAGGAGGTTTATTTCATGCTTTTCAAACAATTATTTGAACCGGATTCATCAACCTACAGTTATCTCATTGCCTGCCCGGAGACAGGAGAGTGCGCCATTATTGACCCCGTGCTTGATACTGCAGAGCGTGATCTGAGCGTGCTGCAGTCACTTGATCTCAAGCTAACCTGTACCATTGATACCCATATCCACGCCGATCATTTGAGCGGGGCGCAACGGCTCAAGGCATTGACCGACAGCAAGATTGCTTATCCGGCTATTGATGAATTACCTTGTGCCGATATCGGCCTGCAAGAAGGTACAAGCTTTAATATTGGCAATATTGAATTGCATCCGTTATTTACGCCGGGGCATACTGACCATCATCATGCCTATCTTATCCATACACCGGTCCAGAGTATGTTATTTTCCGGGGATGCGTTGATGATTGATGGAGTGGGGCGCACCGACTTTCAGTCTGGAGACAGCGAAACACTTTATAATAGCATCCAACAAAAGTTTTTCAGCCTTC
>CBDUPD010000659.1:0-1879 GCA_965368985.1 uncultured Spongiibacteraceae bacterium
TTCAGAACATCTTGCCAGATCGCTGATATTTGTTGTTCATGAAGATTGCGTGCTGTAACAATGTCACTACGTTGTGTTTGTGTCCATTCCGGTTGCGGAAGGACTTTACGATTAATTTTTCCGTTAGGGCCAAGAGGCCATTGATCAAGCGTCACATAAAAGCCGGGTATCATATAGTCAGGTAACTGCCTGGCCAGGGCTGAGCGTAAGCGGTTTTTATCTGCAGTGTATTCAGCAGTTTCTGCTATCAGGTAGGCAACCAGATAATCTTCTTCGTCTCTCTTTGTTGCGATAACAAGCGCTTCGCGAATCTCAGGCAGGTTTGCCAGAACTGTTTCAATCTCGCCCAGTTCAATACGCAAGCCACGTATTTTAACCTGATGATCTTGTCGGCCAATATATTCAATATTGCCATCGGCACGATAGCGTACCAGATCGCCAGTTTTATAGAGCTTGTTATTTGAGCCTGGCGCGCTTTCAATAAAGCTGCTGTTGTTCAGTGTTTCATTGTTAAGGTAGCCATTGGATACCCCGAGGCCACCAATCACCAGTTCCCCGACTGCACCTACCGGTAACAGTTGCAGGTTGTTATCAAGAATATAACATTTGGTATTTGCTATCGGTTTACCGATAGGTATCACTGTGCAATCGAGATCTTTTGCAGAGCGAATACGATAGGTGGTCGTTATGTCGGTACACTCTGTTGGCCCATACATATTCACCAGTTCGCAACGGTGTTGGGTGTTGGTCAGCCAGGTTTTAACAATATCGATACGAATCGGTTCGCCGCCGAGTAATACGGTTCGTAAAGATTGTGTTTTGGGATAGCTCTCAATGCTGTCGATTAGCGGGTAGAGTGCACTTGGGGCACAATTCATTACGGTAATCTGTTTATCACTGATTAAGGCTTTGATGATGTCAGGGTCATAATCACCTGAGGAGAGTACGATCTCTCCACCTGAACATAAGGGGGCAAAAAAGTTCTTTTGCGTAAGGTCAAAACCGATGGCCGAGATAATCAAAAACTTATCGTTATTATTAAACTGATATTCAGTGTTATACCAGTGAACCAGATTGGTCTCACCCTGGTGTTTAACCTCTACGCCTTTAGGCAGGCCGGTAGAACCTGATGTGTAGATAAGGTATATCGGCGTGTCATTATTGATTCGGTTAGGTGGATTATCGGTGCTATAACGCCTGAGTGTTTTTTGACTATAGTCTTCTGTCATGGGCAGGCAGTTATCTGATATTTCGCTTAGTTGGGGTTCCAGTGCAATATCACACAATACAAGGTGAGCATTGGCATCCTGTATAATATGCTTGATACGGTCTTGTGGATAAGCCGGGTCTATCGGTATATAGCAGGCACCAACCTTGATAGAAGCATAAACACTAATGAGAAATTCAACACTGGCGTGTTGGCAAATGGCGATACGTGATTTTGGTTGAATCTGTAAGGTTTTAATCAGGTAGTTAGCCAACTGATTAACCTGCTGATTAAATTCGTTATAGCTTATTGATTTGTTGGCATCACTAACCGCAATCGCATCAGGTGTTTTAATAACCTGTTGCTCAAATAGATACTGCACGTTTTCATCGGTTTTAACCGGAGTGGCTGTCGCATTCCATGCATCATCATTATTGCTTAGTAGCAGCTGTTGTTCTTCATGAGTAATAAACTGCAGTTCAGAGATAGCGCTTTCGCTATTATCTGCGATGTTATCGAGAAGCAGGCTGAAATGTTCGCTCAGGCGCTGAATGGTTTTTTCTTCAAACAGTGCTGTGCGATATTCAATGGTACCTGATAACTCGCCGGCATTTTCTAGCATGCTGAGGTATAGTTCAAACTTGGCATCAGTTTCTATGCCGTTACTAATAT
>CBDUPD010000660.1:0-1878 GCA_965368985.1 uncultured Spongiibacteraceae bacterium
ATCCCCCTGTGTCACCGTACTTGTCGCCTCTAATTTTTTAATAAGAGGCAAGAAATGTCAGTAAAATACAGTGAAGAATTTAAACAGCAAACTGTGCAAAAAATACTAAATAGAGGCCGAGGTGTTACCATGGAAGATATAGCCACACCGTTAGGCATTGCAATGTCGACGATGTATCGATGGACAACTGACTTCCAGCGTACCAACTCAACGGGACACAACAACACGACAATGACTAAACCCACAAACGAAAAACGTCCCGAAGACTGGACTAAAGAGCAGCGCTTCAATGCAATTATTGCGTGTCATGATTTATCGACGGAGCAAATCAGCGCGTACTGCCGCTCACATGGCATATACCCTCATCATCTTGACCAATGGAAGCTCGATTTTTTAGGTAATAATAGTGGGCCTGAGCCCGTTATGTCGGCGCTAAAAATGCGCCAACTATCTCAACAGAATCAGAAGTTGAAACGCGAACTTACACGCAAAGATAAAGCGCTAGCGGAAACCGCTGCTTTATTGGTACTCCAAAAAAAAGTCCAGGACATTTGGAAAGAGGACGAGGATTCCTAATGTCAGTTCAAGCAAAAGGGCAGATAATCGACTGGGTAGACCAAGCATGCACAGATGGTGCGAGGCAGCGACTTGCTTGCGAAATTGTTGGCATTAGTACCAAAGCGTTTCAACGCTGGAAAGCCGCTGAAAGCTTAATTGATAAGCGGCAAACAACGGTTAAACACCCCCCGAACAAATTATCTGCGCTTGAGCAAAGTAGAGTGCTTGCGGTAGTCAACAGTAAAGATTATGCCGATTTACCGCCAAGCCAAATTGTGCCTAAGTTAGCTGATAACGGTATGTATCTCGCCTCTGAGTCAACGATTTATCGCTTGTTGAACGCGAATGACCAGCTTGCCAAACGAACCAGTACTCATGTCTATCATCATCCTAAACCCCTGCCATTTATCGCCACAGGGCCCAATCAGATATACACATGGGACATCACTTATTTACCGACTGACGTAAAAGGCATATTCCTGTATTTATACATGGTCATGGACATATACAGTCGTAAAATAGTCGGTTGGCAGACTCATGATAACGAAAGCAGCGCGCTTGCCAGTGATTTAATGGTAGACATCTGTCAGCGAGAAAACATTAAGCGAAACCAAGTCGTCTTGCACTCGGATAATGGCAGCCCTATGAAAGGCGCGACGATGCTAGCAACATTACAAAAACTAGGGGTAATGCCATCGTTTAGTCGGCCTTCAGTAAGTAATGACAACGCATATTCAGAATCCTTGTTTAGAACACTTAAGTACCGCCCAGGTTACCCTGAAAAGAAATTCTCAGGCTTGGCTGACGCTCGAACGTGGATAGAAAGCTTCGTGAGTTGGTACAATGATGAGCATTGCCATAGTGGTATTAAGTTTGTCACGCCTGCAATGCGTCACCAAAACAAAGACATTAACATATTAGCCAAACGACATGCAGTATATGAAAAAGCTAAGTCGAAAAATCCAGAACGCTGGACTGGCAACACCAGAAATTGGTCAATGATCACCGAAGTGGCATTAAACCCAACTAATGAAATAAAGATTAATAAAGAAAAGGCGGCATAAAAACTAACTTAGGCGACAAGTACCTTGAAAAACACCGTTCTTGCGAAGTTCTTAACTTCCATTGTTGAATAAACATCATAGAGGATATTTAAGTTTTTATGCCCCGTAATTTTCGCTACTGTTCGAATGTCATAACCTTGTTCTGCAAGTCGTGACGCAGCTTCCCGCCTCAAATCGTGATACCTTAAGTCTTTTATTCCTAGCTTATTTCTCACTCTTTGCCAACCTGCACTGATGCTTTTTGGGTTATAAGGGA
>CBDUPD010000661.1:0-1877 GCA_965368985.1 uncultured Spongiibacteraceae bacterium
ATCCACGTTCCACGGTAGCAGTTGTTCAATATCGGGATCGGGCTGGCTAAGTTGCTGTAGCAGATGACTGATGTAGTCGTAAGGTGTTAAGCCATTGGCTTTTGCCGATTCAACGATTGAAAACAGAATAGCACTGGCATGTGCACCTTTAGCAGTTTGCGAGAACAGCCATGACTTCCTTCCTGTCACGAACGGTTTTATTGCTCTTTCTGCCCGGTTATTATCTATGCTGAGCCTGCCATCCAGCGTATAACGCATTAACTTATCCCATTGATTTAAACAATATTGAATGGCGTCACTGAGATCATTCTTTGCTATGACTTGTTGCTCAGATTTAATCAGCCAGGTTTTGAATTGCTCAAGCATCGGTAAGCTCTTTTCTTGCCTGATACGATATCGTTCTTCAATGGTTTTGTCTTTGATTTGGGTTTCAATCCGGTTAAGCTTTTTAATGTGGTTCACCGCCCAGTCTATTTTGCCACTTTTGTGTTTGCCCATGGCCTTTTGTGCATCGGTAAACTTACGCCTGGCGTGTGCCCAACATCCCACTAAGGTTGCCTGAGTTTTATGGTAACCGGAGTAACCATCGACATGCATGTAGCCGTCATACCCGTCGAGGTAATCCACGGCCACTTGTCCCGCTCGGCTGGCGTGATAATCGTACAACACAATATTGGGGATAACCGAACCGGTTAACTTTCCATCAGGCGAGTCTGCGCCTGAGGCATATAACCACATATACGATTTTGACTTGTTATCACCTACGACCTTCAACGTGGTTTCATCAGCATGAATCACCGGTTGGGCAAGTAATATTTGCCTAAGCATGTCGTACAGTATTTGCAAGATTTCTGCACACCTTATCATCCATTGCGCCGAGGTTTTGCGACTCAGTTCAATGCCATACTGCCTGAACATGGTCTCTTGCCGGTAAAGGGGCAACCCGAACTGGTATTTGCTGGTGATGATTTGACTGAGTAAGCTGGGTGTTGCATAGCCTTTAGGAATAACACTCGCTGGCACCGGGGCTTGTTTGATTTTATTGGATGTACCGTTTTTCTCGCAGGCCTGACAGGCATACTTGGGTCGCACATGCTCAATGACTTTCACTTGCGCGGGAATAAACTCCAGCTTCTCACAGGTGTCTTCGCCGATTTGGTGCAATTCGCCATGACAGCAATCACAGATTTTATCTTCATCCGCAATATCGTGAATAACACGCTCACGAGGGATATCAGCAGATATCTTTTCTCGTTTGGGCTTCTTGCGGGTATAGGAATTGATGTCTTCTTTATCGTCATCATCTTCTTGTTCAACCAGCTCTTCAGCTTCATTAAACAACTCGCCCTGTCCTGGATACACGTCGCTACTATTGCCAAAGCGCTTTTGCTGCGCAAGCCTGAACATCTCATTCAAACGCTGATATTTGATAGTTAAATCATCGTTCTGTGCACGCAGCGCCACCACCATTTCTTGCAAGGCGGCAACGTCAGTAGGAAGTGTTTCAGGGACTTTTTTCATGCCGCATATTTTACCTCAACATGCGGCTAAATGGCTGATTTTATGTAGATTAAAAGGTGATCGTTAGCGTGTTTTTATGATCTGAAGTTATAAGCCCGTGGACGTGTAATTCAACGTGCGATGCCCAATGACATCAAAGCCACCTAGCAACCAGTGCAACTGTTGTTCGCTCAATTTGATGTGTTTCAACTCGTCTAACTTAGGCCACTTGAACCGTTGCTTTTGCAATACTTTATACCAAAGAGCGAAGCCTGTTTTATCCCAGTAGACGATTTTGAGTCTGTCTTGTTTTTTGTTGCAGAAGATAAAAATGGCATCATTAAACGGGGACAATTCCAGCTCATGCTCAATGATAA
>CBDUPD010000662.1:0-1876 GCA_965368985.1 uncultured Spongiibacteraceae bacterium
GTTAGAGCTAACTGTGTAGATTGGCTTCAGCAATGCACCGAGAAGTTTGATCTTGTTTTTCTTGACCCTCCCAGTTTCTCCAATTCAAAACGCATGGAAGGCACGCTCGATGTACAGCGTGACCAGGTGTCGTTAATAGAAAATACGATGGCGCTACTGGATAGTGAAGGTGTGTTGATATTTTCAAACAACCGTAGGGATTTTAAGCTGGATGTTAGTCTGCAAGAGAGTTTTCAGATTGAAAATATCTCACAAAAGACGATTGATAAAGATTTTGAACGTAATCAGAAAATTCATCAATGTTGGTTAATTCGTCACAAATAAAAGTTTAGCCTTATAGCACTCTCTGTTCTGCTTTCAGAAATGGTCTATGCTAACAGTATAGATCATTCAAGAGGCATCAAATGTCACCGGCAATTAAAAAAACATCCATACGTCCCAAGCGACAATTAAGCCTGTTGTCTCATAAAGAGATAATGGCTTTAATGGAAACCAGTCAGTTATTACACAAGTTGTTTCGCCAATGTACTTTGGCGGTGTTGAATTCGGGCAATATGACAGATGACGGCGCTGCATTACTTAAGCGTTACCCCGATTTTTCTGTTCACCTTGTTCCCCAGTCTCGGGGTTTTAAGCTTGAACTCTTTAATGCTCCAGCCAGTGCTTTCGTTGATAAAATTATGATTCAGGGTATTCAGGACCATGTTTTTTCTGCGTTGAGAGATATTGTTTTTTGCAAAAATGAATATGGTGGTGGTATTGATGAGAGTACCCCGTCTGATGAGCTTACCGATATTGTATTCAGGATTATGCGCAATGCTGGTGTAGTGAAGGCTGGAGATCCTCCCAATCTTGTTGTTTGCTGGGGTGGCCATTCCATATCACGTAGAGAATATGAATTTACCAAAGAAGTGGGTTATCACCTTGGCTTACGTGGATTAAATGTCGCAACAGGCTGCGGCATTGGTGCCATGAAGGGGCCAATGAAAGGTGCTGCGGTAGGACATGCCAAACAACAGATAAAAGATGGTCGATATATAGGTATTACCGAGCCCGGGATTATTGCCTCTGAACCCCCGAATGCGTTGGTTAATGAGCTGGTTATTCTGCCTGATATTGAAAAGCGCCTGGAAGCTTTTGTACGACTGGCACATGTTATTGTGGTATTTCCCGGTGGTGCGGGTACCGCTGAAGAGGTGTTGTATGTTTTGAGTATTTTGATGCAAGATGAAAACAAGGATCAGGTGTTGCCGGTTATTTTTGCCAGTTCAGAGCAAGATAGGGCCTATTTCGAATCACTTGACCGATTTTTAAGAGAATGTTTGGGTGATGAAGTAGCAAATTACTATGAGATTATTACAGAAAGCCCCCAAAAAGTTGCTGAAGTTGCCAAAAGAGGTGTTCAAAAAACCCACAAGTTCAGAAGAAGAACCCAGGAGGCCTATGGTTATAACTGGCAGATGCATATTCCCTATGAGTTACAAAAGCCATTTACTCCCTCGCATGAAAATATGGAAAAATTACAGCTATTCTCAAAAGTATCGCCAAGTGAGTTGAGTGTTAATCTCAGGGCTGCTTTTTCAGGTATTGTGGCCGGTAATGTGAAACCTTTCGGCATGGAAGCTGTTGCAGCCAAGGGTGCTTATCAACTTCATGCTGACAAAGAGATAGGTGACCTGCTTGATGATTTGTTAAAAGGTTTTGTAAGACAGGGAAGAATGTCGCTGAATGAGGAGTATAAACCCTGTTTTGAAATCCTTAGTGAGTAGTAATAATTGCTCTGATGAAAAAAATTATACAGAAATACAGGGCTAGAGCCCTTTAATTTCAGGGAGTTGGTTGACTTATAGTGCATTTACACTATGCTATGCAACAT
>CBDUPD010000663.1:0-1858 GCA_965368985.1 uncultured Spongiibacteraceae bacterium
GGGCAGCTGTTTGTCTCTTGCTGGAACCGTGGTCAGACAACATTCACCATTGAAGTTGGTGACCGTATTGCCCAACTGGTTTTTCTACCTGTGGTACAAGCTGAATTTGAAGTTGTTGAAGAGTTTGATGAAAGCTTTCGTGGTGAAGGTGGTTTTGGGCATTCAGGAAGAGGGTAAGTAAATTTCTGAATAGGATTTATCTCTGGATTTATTTTGTGTTTGATAAGCCTGGAGATAATACGCTGAAATTTACTTTACTAACGTTGATGCTTGTCTCTCTATTTCGGTTTATATGCTGAGAAACGCATGGAGCGTTTCCAGTCGAATTATTCAGAGCTTCCCTAATTTTTAGTATGCTGATTTAATGTGTTAAGTTGAGTTTGTAGTCTTTCCACATTAAGGTTGATGCTGAAAAGAGTGCTATTAATAAAAATGCAAAATCCCATTCAACAATACTTTCACTTTCAAATGTGTGTAGGCCTGAGTACGATAATACCAGGCTTGTTAAACCAAGAATTAAAATCAAAATAAATATTATTAGTTGGTAGCGAAGTAGCCAGTCAGCAACCGGAAAGTTATCGGTTTGTTTTTTGAGTTTATATAATTGACTTAATAAAACCATTTGCGCCAGGGGAGTTAATGTGAAATACAGCATAACGCCATAACGCCTGAGAAGCCTGTAAACATGACCGTCACTGCCAAGAAAATCGACGTATAAAATTAAAAAAGCTGCTCCCAAAGTACCCATCCAATACATAAATCTTAGTGTGCTTGTATCTTTACTGCCAAGTAATTGCAGCCAACGATAGGCTAGATGCCAGTACCACATTAATAAAATTGCCTGAGGAATCATTAATGCACGAAAGAGGTATATCGAATCACCTCTTCGAGCAGCTCTGCTAATTGATGTACAGCCTTCAAAATAGGGTATGCACCAGGGAACCAGCTCATGATAAGCGCTATAGATATAGACAGCATTAATGGCAAATAACGGTAGTAAAGTTATTGTTAGTGCCAATGTGCGTGGCTGCATTAAAAGTGTCTCCAGCAAACGGTTTGATTGAATATCAATACAGTATAGATGAATACCTTGTTACTCATTATATATTGGCCCGAACTATTTATGTTCAATGGTAGGTAATCAAAAAATGGCCTTGATAGGCAAGCCCTTATATTTATACTTGTAGTTTTCAGACTTATCCCCATATAAATAATAGTGATTTAAAAGGGTGTTCGTATGGATATCATCGATATGGTTGTGGCTATAGAAGCCGAAATGAAAGATACCCGTAGTTATACGGGTCGTGATGCATTGCATCATGATGTTCGTGCGGTAATGGCCGAAGTGCCAAGGCACAAGTTTGTTCCTGCCGCCCAGCAACGGAATGCCTATGAAAATTGTCCTCTACCTATCGGTTATGGACAGACCATTTCTCAGCCTTATATCGTGGCTTTGATGACTGATCTTCTGGATACCAAGCCTACAGATCGAGTGTTGGAGGTTGGCACTGGTAGTGGTTATCAGGCGGCAGTATTGTCCAGATTAGTTGATCAGGTATATACCATTGAGATAATAGATGAGCTGTGCAAAGAGAGTGAAAAACATTTTGCTGAATTAGGCTACGATAATATTTTTGTTGCTCACCGTGATGGAAACGAAGGGTGGCCTGAGCATGCCCCATATGATGGTATTATTGCTACTGCCGCTGCAGAAGTCGTTCCTCAGGCTTTGGTTGATCAGTTAAAAGAGGGGGGGAAATTAATCATACCGATAGGTACCTATGAGCAATGGATAGTGATAGTTACCAGGTTGAGGAATGGAGAAGTTGATATTCAAAAGGTTCTACCTGTAAGGTTT
>CBDUPD010000664.1:0-1857 GCA_965368985.1 uncultured Spongiibacteraceae bacterium
TAACAGGCGCAATGCCGCGATAGACAGAAATGCTTTCAACAAGTGCAGTAGGCGCATAGTGTAACGGTGTATCCATGGCATTTGGGCCGCCGGAGGTTACAGACATTCCGTCAATAGCTACATTGATGCGTGAGCCAAACATGCCGCGATATTGGGCGATGCCGGTTAAGGGGCCGTTACGGTTAACATCAGCGCCTGCCATCTGTTTTATCATTGATGATGAATCAGCTGTAGATATTGTTGAGGGTTCTACATGCAAAATACCGGACTGTCTTTGACCTATGATTTCTACTTCTTCTACCGGGTGCTCAGCAAGAGTTGCTGTTGACAGGGTTATGGCAAACAGAGGTAGAGCGAAATAAGAGGCGTGTTTCATCAGATAGTTCCAGCTATATAGGGGATGCGTATCATAATGGTTTGGAGGGTTTTTTGGATGTGACAAATTGTCACACCTGTTGGGTTCAGGCTGCTACTCTTCGGGATTTCCAATATTTGGATGCCCAGTAAGTATTGTTCAGGCTGGAGATCATTACGCCTTTGCTGGTAGATGCGTGAAGAAAGTTACCTTTGCTCAAATAGATGCCTACATGGCGAACTTTTGTGCTGGTTTTAAAGAAGACAAGATCACCGGTTTTAAGATGTTTTTTTGATACTTCTTTGCCAATATTAATCTGAAGTGCGGTAGTTCGGGGAATGTTTATTCCCAGCTTTTGATTAAATGTGAGATAAACAAAACCTGAGCAGTCAATCCCCTTTTTGCTAAGGCCGCCAAGCTTGTATTGAGCGCCTTTCCATTCATTGAACTGTGTGAGCAGTTGCTTTTCAATCTGTGCAGGCTGGTCAAGATTAATGCGCGGCTTGTCAGAGAGCTGCTCTACAGGTGTGCTTGAACAGGCTGCAAGTAGTGAAATAAAAAATGCGACAAATAAAATTCTCATGGAGTTTAGTATAGACTTGATAACAGCTTCTAGGGTGATCCCAGCTTTAAAAACAGCTTCTCTTCTTTCACTTCTATAGATTGCAACATTGATTTTGCCAACTCTTCCTCATATTTTTTATCATTCAGTTTATAAACAGGCTCGTTTTTTAAGACTTCATTTAATAAATCTTGCACAGAAAGCTTTATTGGGGGGATATGCTGGGGCGCTATTTGATCGATATGCAGATCGATAATTTCAATATCCCGTAGATAAAAAGCAGCTTCCCTGGAGTTATAGCTGAGTGAGCCAGCGATGTTTGTCTTGCCGGTTCCTTCGATAGAGCCAAGAATAAGTGCCTTGATGGAAGCCTGAAGGCCAATTTTGTTATTGGTTTTGATCAGGTCAATAACAGGATTGGTGACTGTAATTTTGAAGAAAGCCTCCTCTCTTGTGAATGGCATAGAGGCTGCAATTTGTTCCTGAAGCTGCTGTTCAGTAATTTCCATAGTGTAAGAGAACGCCATGACGAAAGGGGATGTGAAAATCAATAATAATGCGGGTAGTAATTTTTTCATTGAAAGTACTCTTGTGTTTTTCAAGTTGCCTGGTTTAATTAAAGTCGAGTTGGCGCCAGGCTTCGTAGGTAACAATGGCGACACTGTTAGACAAATTAAGACTGCGGCTATCGGCAACCATGGGAATTGTTGTGAGTTCAGTCATGGCAGAATGTGTTAGAACTTCTTCTGTCAGGCCTCGGGTTTCAGGTCCAAATAAAAGACAGTCGCCATCCTGGAATTCAATTTCAGTATAAGGTTTTTGGCCTTTGGTGCTGAGTCCAAACAGGCGCTGCCCTTGAATAGCTTGTAAAAAAGCCGGGAAATCTGCATGGCGATTAACTGATGCAAACTCATGATAATCGAGCCCTGCCCGACGCAGG
>CBDUPD010000665.1:0-1852 GCA_965368985.1 uncultured Spongiibacteraceae bacterium
CTATAGTTGAATTAGAGCCCCAAACAGTTTTTTGCTTTGAGGCTGTAAATCAACAGTTGCGGGAATTCCAAACATACTGTCGCAAAATTTGAATCTTGTGCTTTTTTGAGACGGTACGATCAAGTTAAAACACAAATCTCAATATGCCGGATTGAGTCTGAGTTTCTACAATTTAAAAAAGTTATTCCTTTACAGGCTTGTTGTATACGCCGTTCATAATATCTTTTCTTTGTTCGTCGGTTAGTAAAGAGAATAGTGGCCCCAAATGATTTAATACTTTGTGAATATGGCTTTTCACGTCTTCACCGCCACCTTGTTGTATATGTTTGAGTACATTATCAATAGACAGCTCGGCAATATTATCGTCACTGTTGTCATGTTCAAGTTTTTGCAGGGCTACTTTCCCATAGCCCAATTTAATAGCTTCATCCATCGCCTTGTTTGCATGGCTCATGACTTCGCCAGGTGCTGGCCGCAGGCCGGGAGCGATAGTGCAAACGCCAATAGATACATTGATGATTATCTCTTCGCCACGAATTTTTAGTTTACGTGCTGAAACTGCCTTGCAGATACGTTGTGCAAGCAGCACTGAACTGTCTGGCTTGGCCATGGGCAGTGACATGGAGAATGTTACCTTGCTGTCTCGGGCAAGTGTGTCCTCATTTCTTAAGGCTTTGGACAATACCTGGGTCAGCAGTTTTATAATGCTGTCTATGCCAGGGCGCCCGAAGCGTGAGAGTAACTCATTGGCGGCATTTAGTCGTACCTGAAAAACTGTCAAGTCTTGTTGGTGGCGTGCTGCCATAGAGATATCTTTACCTAATTGTTGTTCGAAGCCCTTCCTGTTCAATATGTTAGTCAGCTCGTCGACATACATTTTATCTCGTAACTCTTTGGTTAATCGCTGGTAGTTTGCATGTGCCTTCGTGCGAGCGGTCAGGTCGGCAGCGGTAAAGGGCTTGGTGATAAAATCGGTGGCTCCGAGATCAAGCGCTTTTAACTTGAGCCGGTTGGTATCATTAGCTCCAGTGATGACGATGATGGGAAGTTCACGAATACCCTGATCGTCACTGGCCTTGATGCGTTTAATAAGGCCAAATCCATCAAGCTCCGGCATCATTAAATCGGTGAGCACCAGTTGAATGCCGGTGTCTTCCTGTATTTTGCTCCAGCCTTGTTCGCCATCTTCGGCTTCAACCAGATCAAATTCCTTGCCCAGCACTTTGTTCATAGCCTTGCGGATAACAGCGGAGTCATCAATGATTGCTATGCGTGGGCGAGTGGTGTTTTCTGTAGGCATATCCATTAAATGCGGGGTCTCGCGTATTATTAAGGTTAATAAAGCTGCTGGCTTATTGATGAGCGTACCACTAAATATAGACAGTTTTTGGAAAAGTGGTGTAAAGGAATAAGACTTCTATACTGTATGTTGAAGATAATGGTTTCTTGACGGGAAGTGAAAGGATAACTGGGGGTCAGCTTTTGGTGTGATCTGGTGGGTAATGTAAGCAATGAAGAAGGGTGTGGTGACAATTCAAATTGGAGATAATGTAATGCTGGAAGAATTTTCAGCACTCTCTAATGAATATATCCAGCTCTACGGTTTTTTTTATTCCTTGCGTATTATAAGTGAGAATCCCGGTTATAAGCTTGAGCATGAACAGATGTCATGGACTAGCGGCTCAAGTGTTGTTAATTTTTTTAATGTTCTGACAAACTATGTTCATTCTACTAACAGGGTTGTTATTAAGAAGCTTCAGTATGAATCGCCGGGTGTTATCAAGCTGACAGCTATTAAAGATATTTCAGTAGATGTTGCCGACCTGATAAAGGCAATTATTCATTCAAAGCC
>CBDUPD010000666.1:0-1850 GCA_965368985.1 uncultured Spongiibacteraceae bacterium
AATTGTTGAAGAAAAAGATGCAAGTGAGGACCAAAAGAAAATCACCGAAGTCAATACTGGCATACTTGCTATCAAGTCTGCTCAGCTGAAAAAATTACTACCCAAATTGTCAGATGAAAACGCACAGAAAGAATTTTATTTAACCGATATTATTGCTATGTCAGTATCCGATAATATTTCAATTGATTGTCTCTGTATAACAGATGAAATCGAAGTACAAGGTGTAAATGATAAAACGCAGTTAGCAATACTTGAGCGGGCTTACCAAATGGATCAGGCAAAAAAACTAATGAAAGCAGGTGTGACAATTCTGGATCCAGCACGATTGGATGTTCGTGGAGAACTGACTGTAGGTATGGATGTCAGTATTGATGTCAATTGTATATTTCAAGGCAATGTAACACTGGCAGATGGGGTGAAAATAGGTCCAAACTGTATTATAGGTGAGGCTGACAGCACAGTGATAATTGGTGAAAATGTAGAGATTAAAGCCAATAGCATTATTGAAGAGGCGATTATAGAAAATGATTGTATCATTGGTCCCTACGCCCGTTTACGTCCGGGTACCCGGCTTGCGAGTAAAGCTAAGATAGGTAATTTTGTTGAAACAAAAAAAGCAGTGATTGGTGAAGGCTCTAAAATTAATCACTTAAGCTATATTGGTGATGCACAGCTAGGCAAAGGTGTGAACATTGGTGCGGGTACAATCACTTGTAATTATGATGGCGCAAATAAATTTGAAACAAAAATTGAAGATGAAGCATTTATTGGTTCAAATACAGCACTTGTTGCTCCTGTAACGGTTGGTGAAAGGGCGACAATAGCTGCAGGTTCAACGGTAACCAGAGATGTTGAAAAAGAAGAGCTGGCAGTAGCTAGAGGAAAGCAAAAGAATATCCATGGGTGGCCCAGGCCTAGAAAACAGTCTAAAGAAACAGACCCAAAAACTAACTCATAGAAACGTATTATGTGTGGAATTGTAGGCGCAGTATCGACGCGTAAAGTGTCAAAAATATTAATTGAAGGCTTAAGACGTCTTGAATATAGAGGCTATGATTCAGCAGGTCTTGCTGTAATTGATATGAATAAAAATATTCAATTATGTAAACGGGTGGGCAAAGTATCAATTTTAAGTGATGCCGTGAATCATGAAGAATATAAGGGATTTACCGGCATAGCACATACTCGTTGGGCAACTCATGGTAAACCGACAGAATATAATGCACACCCACACAAATCGACTGACGATATTGCCCTGGTGCATAATGGAATTATTGAAAACTATAAAGATTTAAAAGAGGCTTTAATAAAAGAAGGTTATGGATTTAAATCAGATACTGATACTGAAGTTATTGTTCACCTGATAGATAAATATCTGTGCCAGGGTGCCAATCTTCTAGATGCAGTGAAAAAATCTATTCCTCATCTTGATGGTGCCTATGGATTGGCCGTAATTTCCAATAAAGAACCAGACCGACTCGTGGTTGCCAGAAGTGGTAGCCCACTGGTTATAGGGGTTGGTATTGAAGAAAACTTTATTGCATCAGACCAGCTGGCCTTACGACAGGTAACAGATCAATTTGTTTATCTTGAAGAAGGTGATATTGCCGAGATAACCCCCGATAGCTTTACCATTTATAACGATAATAAACAGGTAGATCGGCAGATAAACAAGATTCATGAATCTGTAGAGGCGGCAGAAAAAGGTGAATATCGCCATTTCATGCTTAAAGAGATTTATGAACAGCCGAATGTTATTAGCGAAACTCTGTCAGGTAGAATCAGTAAAAAACAGTTATTAGATGAGTCTTTTGGTGAAAAGGCAGCAGAAGCACTGGAAGGAATTGAGT
>CBDUPD010000667.1:0-1849 GCA_965368985.1 uncultured Spongiibacteraceae bacterium
ATATCAGAAAGCTGATTAACCTCATCGGCACTAACCAGTGATACAGCCTGTCCGGCAGAGCCGGCTCTACCGGTGCGACCAATACGATGCACATAATCTTCTGGCACATTGGGCAGGTCAAAATTGACCACCTGTGGCAGTTGGTCAATATCAATGCCACGAGCTGCAATGTCGGTTGCTACCAATACTTTTACTCTGCCTCGTTTAAAATTTTCAAGCGCTTTGGTTCGTGCCCCCTGACTTTTATTGCCATGAATGGCTGCGGATTTGAGGCCTCTTTTTTCGAGGTAAGTAGCCAGCTTGTTAGCACCATGCTTGGTGCGGGAAAAAACCAATACTTGCTCCCATTGATTGTCTTGAATCAGGTGGGTGAGCAGGGCCGGTTTTTGTTTTTTATCGACAGGGCATATCCAGTGTTTCACTGTTTCTACAGTGGTGTTGCGTGGGCTTACTGAAATCTCAACCGGACTATTAACAATGCCTTTGGCCAAATGTCGGATTTCTTCAGAAAAGGTTGCCGAAAACATCAGGTTTTGGCGTTGTTTTGGCAGTAGTGCCAGAATTTTTTTTATGTCATGAATAAAGCCCATATCAAGCATACGGTCGGCTTCGTCTAATACCAGTATTTCAAGTTGAGAAAACTTCACGGCATTCTGATTATAAAGATCAAGCAAGCGTCCGGGAGTTGCAACTAATACATCTACACCTTTGCGTAGCTGCATCATTTGCGGGTTTATTTTTACGCCGCCAAACACCACAGTAGAGCGTAAAGGAAGATTTTTGCCATAAGTTTCTACACTGGCACCAACCTGTGCGGCTAATTCACGGGTAGGTGTTAATACCAATGCTCGTACCTGGTTAGCATGGGCACGCTGGCCTTGAGAGAGCAGGTGTAATAAGGGCAGTGTAAAGCCGGCTGTTTTTCCGGTACCGGTTTGGGCGGCTGCCATCACATCTTTACCTTGAAGTACTGCAGGTATGGCCTGGGTTTGAATAGGTGAAGGTGTGTCATAGCCTTGTTCGGCAACGGCTTCAAGAATAGGGGCAGATAAGCCAAGTGAAGCAAAGCTCATAGAATTTTTTCTCGCATTACAAATCAGGTATTTTCATTCGGCATAGCCGGCGGCGTGCAGCTTACAGCAACTGCTTGCCAAGTGCTAATACCGTTCTGTCATATAAAGGTGCTAAAGCCGCATGAATGGAGGTTCTGGCGCAGTTTATTTGAAGACGTAAGTCATAAACTGGTCTATAACTGTTATAGCGTGACAAAAAAGTAGAAGGATTGAAGATGGATTGCCCAAAATGTAATAGTTTGATGAATAAAATAGAAGATGAGTCATTTTCGGCCATGAAGTGCAGTGGTTGCAGTGGTATATGGTTTAGTCATGGTGATCATGAAATTGCAAAAAAAATAAAAGGCGCAGCAAATATCGATGATAATGATGCCCATGCCGCTGCAGCATTTAATGACTTCAAGATTGTGTCATGCCCTGAATGCAATATGCATATGATAAGAATGATTGATAAAGACCAGTTTCATATAAATTTTGATGCCTGCACCAATTGCCATGGTGTTTATTTTGATTCAGGTGAGTTTAAGGATTTTGCTGAATATACGCTTGCAGAACGTATCAAGCAGGCTTTTGAAACATTTGTCGGAAATTTAAAATCATAAGAAAACGCTTCTGGCCGATGCGTGTATACATTTTAAAATGGATATTATAAAAATGAGAGCTATACGAGTCACACTAACGCTATTTCTTATCTCCATGATTGTCTCTTGTAGCCAATCATCCAAGCCTCAGCTCACTCATGGTGTAAGCCAAATAGAAGAAAGGTCAGCATTTTG
>CBDUPD010000668.1:0-1840 GCA_965368985.1 uncultured Spongiibacteraceae bacterium
GGCGTCACTGTCATCTTTGGCAACACTACAGTTACTGTATCACCGATAGCCAGCCTCAATCGTCTGGCCAGAATCGACCCGAGAACAATACCGTAACGCTGACTTTCAAGTGTCTGGAAACTACCTGCAACGATTCGGTGATGTATATTGGATATCGCCTGCTCTTTCTCAACATCAACACCTTGTAGCTCAACGGCTCGCAGCACACCTTTTGATGACATCATCACATCACCACCCACAAGCGGTACGGCTGCCAGTATTTCTGGCTGCTGAAGCAATACATCCCGTGTTGCTTGCCAATCCTGAAGAGGTTCCTCAATTCTGGATTCAACCTGCCCATGCGCAATCAAGTCGAGCATACGATCTCTTAATTCTGCCTGGAACCCGTTCATAACAGACAAAACAACGATCAATGCCGACACGCCAAGCATCATACCTACAAGGGAAACCCATGAAAGCAAGGATAAAAAACGCTGTTTATCTGTCGAACGGTTATATCGTAAGCCGATCCAGATAGGAAGTAGTAGACGCGCCATAAAAATTTAGGTTTGCACATGATGAATGTTTAGCTATTATCCTCAATAGCTTAATAAAAGAAAGTCGATCTGTATCAGTTTACTGAAAACCTTGGATAAATGTTCAGATTGATCTTATGGAGAATAAAAATGAAAAAGTTATTAGCTAGCATATTGTGCTGTTTTGCTCTTCTGGCTCAACCAACAATGGCTATGCAACCCCCAGTAAAAGGCGAGTTAAAATCAAGTGTTGAAAAGCTTTTTGGTACGCCAAAAGAGAAGAAAGCAGCTGTTGGTGATCCACCAATTTCAAGCTGGGTTTATGATGATTTTACTGTTTATTTTGAGAAAGATCGGGTTATTCACTCGGTAAAAACCAAAAAAGACTAATCAATCTTTTTTACTGGCATCGTAAGCCAAATCTGTTTTGGTTTTGGCTTGCGCTTGTTTCTCTTGTTCTTCATCACATTTTAGTGGATCACCACCACATATCTCGCAATCTTCATTTCCCATAAGCTTGGCCACACCGCCACAAGAACCTTTCAGGGGTTTCCCCTGCACGATTAAACCAATGGCCATGGTTAAAAAGAAAAGTACGAATACAACAAAAGCGATGATGAATTCCATGATTGTTCTGCCAATTATTACCTGATTAAGTTCTACTCTTAACTCTTTTGACACGTTTACTGCACAGAGTTCACTGCCGTTCCACCCAGATAGACACGCATCGGCTGAGTATATTTTGACTCAAAGTCTTCATTAGAACGATAGATGAAATATGCTGAAAGTCCCAGTTTTTCGGCCAATTTAAACCCTTCTTCTTCGCCCAGCACCATTAGGGCCGTAGCCCAGGCATCTGCCTCAGCAGTTGATTTGGCAACCACCGTCACTGATGCAAGCTTATGATTAACGGGATAACCGGTTCTCGGATCTATCGTATGTGAATAACGAACGCCGTCTATTTCATAATAATTACGATAATCGCCAGAAGTTGCGACATTGGCATCATTCAATACCAAAGCGGCCATAAACAAGCCTTTTCGGCGTGATGGCGCTTCTACACCAATACGCCATGCATCACCTCGTGAGCTTTTTCCTTTGGTCGCAACCTCACCACCAATCTCAACCATATAATCGCTGACTTGTTGCTCCGCTAATACTCTGGCCAACTCATCAACAGCATAGCCTTTGGCTACTGCTGAAAAATCCAGTTGTGCCGGTGCCAGCTTATGAATATTCTGATTCTCTACGACGACCTGGGTAAAACCCAGTTTCGTTTTGGCCTCTGCAATCGCTTCTTCAGAGGGTTTCTGTTGAAAATTCTT
>CBDUPD010000669.1:0-1834 GCA_965368985.1 uncultured Spongiibacteraceae bacterium
AATTTGATTCGGAACCGCAGATGGTATTAACTTAATTAAGGGTACAGACCTGTTTTGTATGTGAAATGATCCGTTAATGTTAGACCCGGCAATATCTGCTGCCCGGATACTCCGGTCAACGATCTGTAAGCCGGTGATTGAATCAACTTCAATATTGATATTATTATCTACTCTAGTGATAGCAATGGTGGTATCAGCATGTATTACCGGGTTGTTGGTAATGGTAAGACCTAATGCCTCACACATATTTAGCCAATTCTGGCCATCGTAATAATGAAGACATTGAATATCAGTATTGTAGACCATAGCCCCTTCTATGGGTACTATACCATTCATCTGAGCGGTGGTAACCCTGTTGATCACAAAGGCCCTCGTGGTACTCTCCAGCTCCAAAATTGAGGAGGCATCAATATTTTGGGGATTATCACCTATCTTGATCTGTGAGTGTACAGAAAAACCACAAATCAACAGGAAAAAAAATAATAGTTTGCTTATTCGCATGAACCAAGTTTTAACAGGACATTTCAGGACCAACAAAAATAGGATTATATCGGTATTCTACTAAACATATACCCCGAAATACGAAATAATAAGATAAACCACTCTTTATGTCGCTTTACAGAGATAGATACCCTATTTTTTTGCAATATTATGGTTTATTTAGGGTATTAAAAGCTTGAATCTTCCGCTTTTTAACATAAGTTTAATGGCTGATTATTTTTTTATGCGGTCAACTTATTTTTTCTTTATCAAAAGATGGTGATTCCCATAAATATGGCCAAATAATAATGGTACACCATACTAATTATGCCTATGAAAACTCTTGCTGTTTTATTGCCTGCTTTATTCCTGATCACCTTAGGATATTCTCAAACAGATGACAGACGACCCTTACTTGGACAGGTCATCTATAGAAACGTACCTGTGCCAAATGAAAACGTCATCAATACCACTACTGAGAAAGCTACGATCACTAATGAAAAAGGAGAGTTCCGGATCAATGTAAAAGAAGGTGATGAATTGGTTTTTACGGCTATCAACTACCAAATTGAGATCCTGAAAGTGACTGCAGAAATATTAGCAAAGAACCGCCTGGTTGTTGAGGTGAATGAAAAAGTAACCGAACTCGATGAGGTTACTGTAAGCCCTGAAAATCAGCAAAAATTCCTGCAATTACAGAATGAAGAATTTAAGCAATACACCTATGAGACCGATGCAACCGGAGAGGTGCAAAATATAGCGCTAGACCCTACAGTAAGGGGAATGCAAGACGGTGTTAATTTTGTCAATATTTTTAAAGCGCTCTTCCTGTCCAAGTCCAAAGATTCCGGAGAAACCAGGACACCGCTAAAAGTAAGTGAAGTTCTCCGGCAGGTCTATGATGACGATTTTTTTGTTCTGGACCTGCAATTGCCTCAGGACAAGATCGATGCTTTTCTCTTGTACTGCGATGATCAGCTACCAACCCAATCACTGCTGCGCAAGGATAATGAATTTCAGCTCATTGAATTTCTCGTGACCCAAAGTAAGGAATTCAGAAAAGGACTCAATGTGGAAGAGTAATTCTTTATTCCTGTGTTTCTTTTTAGCTTTTCATCTGCTATCGGCACAGTCTTACTTCATAAAATCTCTTGAAGGCAAAGTTTTATTTGATGCCAAGGGGATAACCGACGTACATATTATGAATACCACCGCCGGGAAGGCGACCATTTCGGACGAGGAAGGTAGATTTACCATCGATGTAACCCTGGGAGATACCCTATTGTTTTCGGCGGTGCAGTACAAACGCAAAAGTCTTGTGATCTCTGCTGCTATCCTCGAAAGTAAAATTGTT
>CBDUPD010000670.1:0-1826 GCA_965368985.1 uncultured Spongiibacteraceae bacterium
GGACCATTTATCGTTACATCTCCAACAACTTCAGGCTCCCTACAAGGATCAAGTTTTGTTGAAACAACCTGGGATGTTGCTAATACAACAGCAGATCCGGTTAATTGTGATTTGGTAGACATCACCTTTTCGAATGACGGAGGAAATACATTCTCAACAACACTGTTATCTTCTACCGCAAATGATGGCGGTGAATATGTATTATTACCTAACCTGGCTACTTCCAAAGGTCGCATCAAGGTTCAATGCAGCGATAATATCTTTTTTAACGTATCACCCAATAATTTTTCAGTATCTTCACAAAATGTGCCATCAGGTACTGTTCTTTCAATATCTGATGCTTCGGGCAATAATCAGGAAAGCTCTGACACCTATGATTCTACTTTTCACATTTCTCGCTTAGGCAGTACCATTGGGAGCTCATCAGTGAACTATACAGTTTCAGGTTCCGGAACCACTCCTGCCACAGCGAATGATTTTGTTAACTCAACCTTCCCAAGTGGGACTGTCACCTTCTCTGCAGGAGAGACAATTAAAACCATTTCAATTACTACCAAAACAACTACTTCGAATGAAGAAGAAAAAACATTTACTGTGAGCTTATCCAACCCATCAGGTGCTTCGATTAATGACGACTCGGGTACAGGTGCAACTGCATCAGGCTCGGGCTCAGGCTCTACTGGCGGAGGTGGAAAATCATCAGGCGGTGGCGGCGCAATATCTTTCTGGATGCTAAGTTTATTACTTTTTGGCAGCCTGACCAGACAATTAAGAATGTTCAGACCAAGGAATGACTAAACTCTGAACTTCAATATTCATTAAAGGCAATTTCAGGATAGAAATCATTTCTTTAAGAGTAACACTTCAGACATGAATGCAAAAAATCTTGTAATCAACAGTGCAACAAAATCATGTATATCATTGATATTTTTATGTACGCTCTCAATATATTCCTCTGCTGATATATGGCAAAACGTTAATTCGCAGCATTTGGAAAAATCAGCTACTAATACTCATTTCAGATCACTAACTGCCGATCTGAATGCTCTCAAAGACGTTCTCTGGGAGGCACCATTAAGAGACTCAGGGCTTCCAGCCATTACTATTAATTTGCCACTACCAGAAGGTGATTTACTATTGGTTAATGTATGGGAGTCACCCATTCTCTCTGAGGAAATAGCTCGGCAATATCCTGACTTTAAAACATTCGTCGTTACAGCAACTGACAATCAGAACATTACCGGGCGTCTTGATTTCACATCCACGGGCTTCCATGCCATGTTACGCACAACTAACGATATTATTTTTATCAACCCTGAAAAGTCACACTCTAAAACCAGCGACAACAGCTTGTATAGAAGCTTCAATAAATATCACACGCAGGGGCTAACGCCTTTTATATGTAACGTAGATAGTCATAATCATCGCAACAAAGACTATCTTTCCGCTCTTAACCCTACCAGCAAGCCTATATCTGAAAGACCTGTATCTGCCAAAAAATTTGGTACAAACTTACGAACCTATCGCTTAGCTCTATCTGCAACTCGAGAATATAGCCTGGCCGTGGCTGCTGGTGATCTGACTGATACCTATGCAGAGATGGTCACAGCCATAAATCGAGTGAATGAAGTTTACGAAAAAGATACCGCTATTCATCTTCAACTGGTTACTGGAACAGAGCTGATATCGACTGATACCAATGATTTCTCAAACAGCAATGGCTCTGACATGCTTGCTGAAAACCAGGCTTGGATTGATAGTATCACTGGCAGCGAAAATTATGACATAGGCCACGTATTCAGCACTGGTGGGGGCGGTATTGCCTA
>CBDUPD010000671.1:0-1825 GCA_965368985.1 uncultured Spongiibacteraceae bacterium
AGGCGCTTCAGCTATAGACCAGGGCGACATAACAATTGAAGCGCTTGGTAGTGAAGCTGACCATACAACAGCCAAGTTTGATATTACGCTAAATATTATTGATACCGATGACAGCTTGCGCGGCGCGATTGAATATCGCACAAGTCTCTTCAAGGAAGAAACAATTGTCCGCTTAAGCCGGCATTTTATTCACTTGCTTGAAGCCATCTGCGCAGCACCTGAAAAATGCATTAATGAATTGAGTTTTATTACCGAAGAAGAAAAACTTCAACAGCTTGATTTTACTTCTGGCTGGAATGCTACCCAACATGGTTATCCGGCCTGTGATGCACTGCACCACCTATTTGAAGAACAGGCAGCAATTAACCCTGATGCTATAGCAGTAAAATTTGCAGAACAACAGCTAAGCTATAAGCAGCTGAATGAGAAAGCTAACCAACTGGCGCACTACCTGATTGAACAAGGCGTTAGCGCCAACCAGCCTGTGGGAGTCTGTCTCTACCGTTCAACTGAACTCTCTATTGCACTGTTAGCCATTTTAAAATCTGGCGGCTGTTATGTACCGTTTGATCCGGACTTCCCGATTGATCGCCTGAACTTTATGGCCGAGGATACTGGCATTAAGCTGCTGATCACTAGCAGTGACAACTCAACCGGCAATATGATTAACGCGCCTGAAAGCCTGGCTATCGACAAACAGGGTAACTGGATAAATCACTCTGCTGAAAACCCTGCACTTGAGTTATCACCAGAAAATATTTTCAATATTATCTACACTTCAGGCTCAACCGGTAAACCCAAAGGGGTTATGGTACCGCACCGGGGAATTATCAATCGTCTTCGCTGGATGCAATCAGAATACCCGATAGGTGCTGATGATAATGTACTGCAGAAAACACCATACAGTTTTGATGTATCGGTTTGGGAGCTGTTTTGGCCACTGATTCAAGGCAGCACCCTGGTTTATGCCAAAGCCGATGGCCATAAAGAGCCTGTTTACCTACGCCAGCTAATAAAAGATAACAATATTACTACACTGCATTTTGTACCTTCGATGCTGGGCGTATTTTTACAAACTGAGGATATCACCAGCTGCGAAAGCATTAAACAGGTTTTCTGCTCAGGTGAAGCCTTGCAACTGGAACACAGCCGCCAGTTTTATCAATATCTACCCAAAGCAAAACTACATAATCTTTACGGACCAACCGAGGCGTCAATTGACGTCTCATACTACCCCTGTGTAGCCGATGAAACACATCGATCAATTCCTATTGGCAAGGCCATACACAATACCCAATTGCACATTCTCGACCAGGCGCTGAATATCGTACCTGTCGGCGTTGCCGGGGAATTACATATTGGCGGTGAAGGTTTGGCACTTGGATACCTGAATCGTGACGAATTAACGGCAGCAACATTTATCGACAATCCATTTTATGATGCCGACAAGCCGCACAGTCATCCTAGCAAGAAGTTATACAAAACCGGCGATGTCACCCGTTATCTTGATGACGGCAATATTGAATATCTGGGCCGCACAGATCATCAGATTAAAATACGCGGTTTACGCATTGAGTTAGGCGAAATTGAGTCACGTCTGCAAAACATTAACACAATCCGTGAAGCGATTGTTATTGCCTATAGCGCCGATAACAGTACGGCTAATAATACCGATAACCAGCAACTGGTTGCCTATCTTCTCGGCGACAAGTCATCTATTGATACTACAGCAATAAAAACACAGCTTGCCGTTGAATTACCTGAATATATGATTCCGGTTCATTATCTGGTGCTTGACCGTTGGCCGCTGAGCGCCAATGGCAAG
>CBDUPD010000672.1:0-1825 GCA_965368985.1 uncultured Spongiibacteraceae bacterium
TTATCGAGATAGGTATTTTCCATAAAACCATCTGATTGATATTGCTGAATGGCTATTCGACCTTGTAGTTTATCTTTAATAATTGCTCCTCCAGCTGCATATCCCAGGCTAAAGGTGTTGTAATCAGCAACAGTGGCTTCAATATTCATTTCGGTTTCATTGCTCGGTGCTTTAGTTTTAATATTAATTAAACCGGCAAGTGCGTTTGCTCCATAACGTGTACCTTGTGGGCCACGTAATACTTCTACCTGTTCAACGTCAAACAGAGTGGCCGCAGTACCCATACCTGTATAATCAACATCGTCAATTATCATGCCGACTGATGGATTGATAGGCTCTTTAAACTGGCTGCGTTCACCAATGCCTCGAATCTGGAAAAAACGTGAGCGAGAAGAACCGCTGGAAAAGTTTACATTGGGTGACAGGTTCATGATCTCTTCAAGGTGTTGGGCGTTTCGCGACTTGATTGTTTCGTCAGTCATTACCGTTAAGCTGGTAGGTGTCATCTGTAAATCATTAGGGCGAAAGTCAGCCGAGACGATAACTTCTTCAATGGTCTTTGAGGTGTCATTATCATCAGCAGCGAAAGCACTGAATGTGGTGGTAAGGGCGCTGGCCAATATTAAAAATGGAATTCTTTTCATGGTTCTCTCTTGAGTAAAAATTAAAAGAGACCCAGTATGCGACGTTAAGATGGGTGCTAATCAGTATCATCCTGATACTAAAATTAGAGTTTTACTTCACCTATTCCTACGCCGGTATTAACCGGATCAGGTTCAAGGGTTCACCAGAATATTCTTTCAAATACTACTAATGGTGTCTCAGGCCGAAGCCACCCCTTAGGTTTTCGGGCGCAAGTATATACTAATTAATGACTGGCATGCAAAATTGAAGAAGTTGTTGCAATAACATTAATTTAAGGTGGTCTTGAAAGGCGGTTAACTTCTTATTTATATGTTAATATTCTGATTCAACATATTAAGCTAATAATACATGCGATCTAAAAAGCTCATAAAGTCGCTGATTGCAGTTTTTGCAACCTTCACATTATCAATAATGTCCCAGTGGGTGTCAGCTGAAACCATTAAGGTGGCAGTGGCGAGCAACTTTTCGCTTACACTTCAGGAGATTGTTACCCAATTTGAGAAAGAGACCGGGCATACAGTGAAATTAAGCAGTGCTTCAACGGGTAAGTTATATGCACAAATAATTAATGGAGCACCGTTCGACATTTTTCTGGCTGCTGATTCATATCGCCCGGAATTGCTGGCACAGGAACGCATGAGAGGAGAACAGGTAAAAACCTATGCTTATGGTCGCCTGATTTTTCTCGCTTATATCAATAAACAAGCAATTGATAATGAAGAAGCCTGTATCAATCAAATCTCTGCACCTTCAGTGAAACGAATTGCCATTGCCAACCCCGTGACAGCGCCCTATGGCTTTGCCGCAAAAAATGCACTTGAATCACTGGGCTTATGGCGCAAAGTAGAAGATAAAATAGTGATGGGTGAAAATATTGCACAAACCCTGCATTTTGTGGATTCTCAAAATGCCCAGGCAGGATTTGTAGCAAAATCACAGCTTTTCAAGCATGATGTAAAGGATACCTGTCAGTGGGATGTTCCCGGCCAATATCATAAGAAAATTGAACAGAAAATGATTAAATTGAAAGCACATAAACAATCACCAGCTGTTGACGCTTTTTGGGCTTTTATATCAGGTCCGCAAGCGCAGAAAATTATCATGGATTATGGTTATGATGTGCCGGGTAGAAATGAATGATTATGGTGTATTTATAAATCATGTCTGAGCTGGCACCGTT
>CBDUPD010000673.1:0-1813 GCA_965368985.1 uncultured Spongiibacteraceae bacterium
TCGCTCCAGGCGATTGCTCTGCATACACTCCGTCCATGGAGATAAACTGCGGTTTTCAGCGCGGTGCTTTCTTGCCATGAAAAAATATTATGATTATTCAGAGGTTCCTTAGAGCTTTTATAGTCATTAACTCAATGTATGAAGCAGTAGATAATAGAAATATCCATTTTTTAGTCAAAATATTGTTAAGAGATAGTAAGATTCAGCCCATCCCATTTTAAATATTCTGTACTATACTCAGTTGGTTACGCTTGTATATTGAGTATGTATGCAGGAAAATAAACCAACAATTGATAATAAAAGATAAGTGAAGCCGGGAGTATTTTATGGGTGGTCAAAAACAACGAAGCATGCGTAACTTGTTGATTAATAAGAGCGCTCAAGGGCCGGTGATTTTAATAGTGCTGCTGTGTGGGTTTGTTTGTTCAGCCTTTAATGGTGTTCTTTATTATATTTACGTTAAGGAAAGTTATGATGTTATCTTTGTAGACACTACCTTTCCGCAATTTCTTGTACAAGCGAGATATGATGATCTTCTGAATTTCGGGTTGGTGCTTGTTGTGCTGTCTCTCACGATAACTGTAGTTACTGCATTGTTTGCCCTGGCTATTTCTCATAGAGCGGCTGGTGCCTGTTATCGACTACAAGCAGTTATAGAGGAGATCAAAGCCGGTAATATGGATGCGAGAGTTCATCTTCGTCAGAAAGATGAATTTCAGGAACTTGCCCAATCCTTTAATGAAATGATGGATGGGTTGAGTAAGTAAGTATTAGAGGCAGGCTTTGTATTTACAGCGACACGTAACCTGCGTAACCCACAAAAGTTCCAGTGCATCATGATCAACTGTATGCCATTGGTAATGTAGCTGATCATTATTTTTCTGGCTATTAATTAGCTTGCCAATGGTTCATATTTCATCAGGAAAATAGTTAAAACTCCCATACCACTTCAAATCCATAATGAGAACGAGATTTTTCCAGGTCTTGTAGAGGTTCTGAATCATAAGCATAAAGATGATTGAATTTTAGTTTTAAGTCAGCAGCCATGGCTATGCTTAACTGAAAGGCATTAAATGCATACACATCATTGATATCATCTGTTCTCGGTTGATAATAAAGAGTGTTAGAGGTTACTACGCCCTCTATAATCTTCCAGTTACCACTAATATAAGCGTTATACCTTTCATGCTTATCCGTTTCCAGAGTATCATCAGAATAGGCTTCTCGAGTACTATATGCCCCCAGTCCACAATAATACGACCAGCTTTTCTCCTTTCTTTGCAATAAATATCTTAAGCCGCCGCCTGCCAGACTACGCTGCTCCATCAATAAAAACCTGTCAGACTGATGCTGAGCAAATATCTCAAGTGCCAAATCATCTGTAATATTGCGGGTATATCTCAGATGGGAAAAACTTTCATCGGTACTCGTCTTATCATTGGTTTTTGCAAAACTGTTGCTATAGATGGTCAATACATTATTCATTCCCTTTGTATAATCCAGGCGAAAGCTTGCCGCTCTGGTTTCTTTTTCTTTATCTCCTGATTGTCCCCCGAGCTGAATTCCAATACTGCCAATCAAGCCATCGTCGGGGTCAATTAAGCGAATACTTTCAATGTTGGTAATTGCATATAGCGGGGTGCTAGTCAACAGAATGGACAATGCTGTACAGCAAGATTTCAGCATACGGGTTTGAGGGTACATATTTCTCAGCTTGGTAAAAAATTGCATATTGTACACTTGCATTCTTAAAAATTCAGAAGACATTTGCCTATGATAAATCATGATTCTAATTTGAAGAGCTTGCTGCAAG
>CBDUPD010000674.1:0-1811 GCA_965368985.1 uncultured Spongiibacteraceae bacterium
ATGCTGAGCTTGCAACCGAGAAAGCTCAAAAGCAAAAAAGTGAAGGCTTGATAGATGATGCAATAGCAAGTTATCAGACAGCCAGGAAAGCTTTTTCCCAGGCAAAAGATCAGGTAAGCGATCAAGTAGCTGCGATTGAAGACAAGCAGGCTGAACAGGCCAGAATAGAAGCTGAAAATGCCGCCAAAGCTGCAGAGGCTGCTAAAGCCCAAAGTGCTGCTAAAGTTGCAGCTGCTGCCAAAGCAGAAAAAGAACGTGAAGCCAAATTCCGACAGGGTAAAACAGTTACCGTTGAAGGGGTTAGTATGAAGTTTAAGGGTATACAAGGAGGTAGCTTCCAAATGGGTAGCAATAGCGGTGATGACGATGAAAAGCCCGTTCATACCGTTAGTATCAAGCCATTTTATATGCAAGAAACCGAAGTGACCTGGGATCAATATCAAATTTGTATGGATGATGATGTCTGTGAAAGTGATGGTGATGAACTGGATGGCAAGGGTCTTCGTCCGGTGATAAATGTTAGCTGGAATGATGCTCAGGAATATATTCGCTGGTTAAATAAAAAAACCGGGCAGAGGTTTCGTTTACCAACTGAAGCAGAGTGGGAATACGCTGCACGAGCAGGTACAAATACCAAATACAGTTGGGGTAATAATATCAGCTGTTTAAATGCTCATTATGATGGCGGTGAGGGCAGTGCCTGTCATTTTGCCCCTAATGGTGATGATAGTGGCTCTGTTGAAGTGAAAAGCTTTTCACCCAATCCATGGGGCTTATACGATATGCATGGCAATATATGGGAGTGGGTACAGGATTGCTGGAATGAGACATACAATGGAGCGCCAACTAACGGCAGTGCATGGCTAAGTGGAAACTGTAAAAAACGTGTCTTACGTGGCGGGTCCTGGGGGTTTGGGCCGTCTGATCTGCGTTCTACAAACCGGGATATTTATACTGCAGAAAATCGCTACTATTTTTTCGGTTTTAGACTGGCTCAAGATAAGTAAACAGATCTCCCTTGAGTCAGATACATTGAACAAAAATTGTCCTGAATTCAGTAATAACTGCCTGAATTCGGGATAATTCAGCTTTTGTATCCTCCAGAAAGTTTCTTTTGTAGATCAACATTGTTAAACCTCTAAATGTAGACTAAATTGAATAGAATAATAATGATCATTGTGAATGCATTTATTGGTTTCCTGCCCCTGTGCTTTCCCTTTTAGAAATGAGGTATTCAAATCTTGAGAAGACTACTCATAATCGTGACTTTAATGATGTTTACCAGCCCAAATCTCTATGCCTGTGCAATATATGGAATCTGGGAGCTTGATAGTGAGAAACAGTATCTTACTATGCAATTTGATCCAGAAGGCAAAGTGTTAATCAATGAGGGTGGGGCTGATGGGAAAAAGACTGCATCTGAAGCTCGTTGGGAGTGTAAAGAAGAAACATTACGTGTTTATAGCCCTGATGGGGCAATTACCAAGCAGTTTTCAGGTATACGGATGATGGTAGGTATAATTCTGGTGACCAATAAGGATGGTGTAGAGGAATCCTATTTATATAGAAAGGTCGAGGAATAACGTTACAAGCATTGTCTGGTTGTGTTTCAGCTAAGTGCTGTTGAAAGTAGCGGTGGGAAATGTGACGCTACGTAATACACAACACCCAATACGCAATGCGTATATCATTCTAGGCATCTTGCTGAGGGGGATGCTATGGCCAGAAAACCAGAAAACCAGAAAACCAGAAAAATCCGAATAATCATTCCAATTTAAAAATTATTCACAAATATCAATGTAAAACCCTCT
>CBDUPD010000675.1:0-1801 GCA_965368985.1 uncultured Spongiibacteraceae bacterium
AGTATTTGTTGGTACAAAACTGGGTCATCACCTGCCTGAACGGCTTATGTATAATATTCTGGCTATCATATTATTATTACTGGGCATTAAATTCGCATTCTTCTAGGCCCGGCACAATTTTAACCGAACGCGGACAATTCACAGAGTTGATGTTAAGCACATCAATTCCGGCTAATATAACCACAACACCAAGGCAAAGAGTTAATCACCACTAATGAATTCACTTGTATGGGCCGAGATCTCCTTAAGTGCACTTGAAAACAACCTGTCAGTTGCAAAACAATCAGCAAGTAGCTCAAAAGTCATGGCTGTTATCAAGTCAGATGCTTATGGTCACGGTGCTGTCGAATCTGCCAAGGCACTGAATGCAGCGGATGTTATGGCTGTAGCGCGTATCGATGAAGCCATCAACCTTCGTAACAATAATATCCTGCACGATATTATAGTGCTCAGTGGTTTATGCACTGAGCAAGATCTGCAAACATGCATTGATCAGCAGCTTCAGCCTGTAATTCACTCTGAAAACAGCCTACGGTTACTTTCTGGTTTTCATGCCCCCTCTACCCTAAAAGTCTGGCTGAAAGTTGATACAGGAATGCACAGAATCGGATTAAACCCCGATAATTTTGATAAATCATTCAAATCCGTTGGCAATGCCCGCAACATTGAATTACAGGGCGTACTGTCTCACTTATCAGATGCAGAAAATGTAGCAGATAAAAAAAATACCGAGCAGTTCGAGCTGTTTAATAAGCTATGCCATGAAATACCGGTTAATTCCCGAAGTTTATGCAATTCGGCAGGCATCCTGTTTCACCAACAGATGCATTTTGAATGGGTACGACCCGGCATTATGCTCTACGGTGTTAACCCTTCAAAAACAGAGAACATATTCACTAAACAGTTAAAACCTGTCATGACATTGAAATCACGGGTTATCAATATCAAGCCTGTACAGCCCGGTGAAAAAGTGGGCTATAACGGCACATGGGTAGCCAGAAAGCCATGCATGATTGCCACAATCGCTATAGGCTATGGTGATGGCTACCCGCGTCATGCGCAAAACGGCACCCCGGTATTGATAAACGGAAAGACATATCCGTTATCCGGACGGGTTTCAATGGATATGATCACAATAGATGTTGGAGATGACGATATTAAAATTGGCGATGAAGTAACATTGTGGGGTGAAGGCTTGCCTGCCGAGTTAATTGCTGATCACGCAGAGACTATCGCCTATGATCTGTTTTGTGGTGTAACAGCCAGAGTACCTCGCATCTACCTATAAAATACAAGGGCAGGCTCCTGGCCACGAAGGGCTTGAATCTACCGCATTTGGGAACCAGCTAGGCTAGCTAGCCAGTGGCATATCAATATTCTTCATCATTAAGGCAAAAGTATAATTTCTACCTTCTTCAGGCACCGGTATACGCACCACATGGCCTGAACCTGGCGCAACCTTTACGGCTTCACCGTCCAGGTTTTCCATTTCCGTCATAACAAAGTGAATATTTCCACCGCCTGTCATCAACTCTATTTCATCACCAAGTTTAAGGTGGTTTTTAATATCAAGCGTTAATTGCTTATCACCTTCTTTATAATCAATAATCTCAGCAACAAATTGTTGCTGATTGGCAACTGAGCTGCCGAGCTCATAATTTTGATGATATTGCGGCTTATGGCGACGATAAAAGCCCTCGGTATACCCCCTGTTCGCCAGACTATCAAGCTGGTGTAAAAGCGAGGAATCAAACGTTTCACCTTTAACTGCCATATCAATGGCCCGTCTGTAGGTTTGCAC
>CBDUPD010000676.1:0-1800 GCA_965368985.1 uncultured Spongiibacteraceae bacterium
AATAGTATTGAAGGTATTACCATACAGCAACAAGACAGTTATTATCTTCATGCAGAATGTAAAACGCCGCTGATGGGGTTTGTTGATGATCTTGAATTCTATTGGCCAGAGTCTGGTGGTGTATGCCATGTAAGATCTGCTGCTCGTATGGGTTATGGTGATGCCGGTGTAAATCGCAGGCGTGTCGAACGTATCCGTTCAATTTTACTTTCAAGTAATTGTAATCAAAACTAATGGACTGGAAAGCGATAAGTGCAGGTGTGGTTGCAACCATTGTGTTCTGGTTAGTCAGTCAGTTGGTCTATGTACTGGCTGCTTCTGCTATAGGTATCGCTAGCGCTCATAGCGAATGGGTGTTTTTTTCTGATTATAAAGAGCAGTTATGGTTTGTGACGGCGATGATGATTTATTGCCTTACCATGATTGTTGGCGGTTTGATTACATCTTTTCTCTGTAATGATCGCTTTGTGCTGAATGCCAGTATCGCAGGTGGCCTGACGGGTTGCCTGATTGTTGCTACCTCGTTTGGTCTGGGGCAGCTCACCATGATGAGTGTGGTGTTGGTTATTCTGGGTTTTGTTTTTGCGGCACTGGGTGGTTTAACCTGGGTGAGGTTCTTCAAGCGTTAATCGTTGATTATGGTCTCTTTGTTTATGTTGAGAAAAACAGGTTTTGACCAGGCCAGAAAGCATGCCGCTGAAAGGCAAGATGACCCCATAATCATACACATCACCATTATCTGGTACCGTGTTGCTATAAGGGGGGAAACACCTGACAGTATTTGCCCTGTCATCATCCCTGGTAGTGAAACAAGCCCTACGGCAAATAAAGAATTGATGACGGGTATCAGTGAAGCATTCAGCGCCATGCTACGGGCATCTTCATAGGTAGCACCACGGTTTATTTCAGCCCCAAGTCTTTCTGCAGCAAGGCTAACAGTATTCATCGAATTGGCAAAGATCATTCCGCCGAGGGGGATCATGTATTGTGGTGCGTACCATGGGTCAAGTGTTAGAACCCCTTGGGTAACCAGTATAAGAGTTGCTCCGCCGCCTGCAGTAATTGCAGCAAAAGCATGTTTAAACAGTTCCTTGCGTTTATTTTCGATTACCCCGAGAGCTATCCAGCTGGATGAGATCAGCATAATGACCAATATGATAAATACAATGCTGGCGCTATCGGAATTAAATATGAATGTCAGAAGGTAGCCAATCAGTAAAAGCTGAGCCAGCATGCGGATAACCGCATACAGGGCATTGCCGGAATTGAGTGACCATTTGTGCATAACTGCGATTCCAGCAAGTGCTGGAATAAAAGCAATAGCCAAATTAAGCAGGGGTATAGTTTGCATTAGCAATATCTTTTGGAACAATAGGGTTACGATTCAAGTATATCAGTTAAGAGTTAATCAGCGATAACATACCTATATTCTTTTTTCTTTATTGAAGTCTCAAATTCGCTTAAGCTTCGCTCCCTGAAAAGTAAGACCTTTATTGTAAACACGTTGAAAAACAGTTTGGAGAGATCACGCCATGTTCGATGTAAATGAATATTTTGATGGAAAAGTTAAATCAATCGGGTTTCAAACAGAAACCCTGCCAGCCACTGTGGGTGTGATGGCCCCTGGTGAATATGAGTTTGGCACCAGTCAAAAAGAAGTGATGACAGTAGTGAGTGGGGCATTAACTGTTAAGTTGCCTGAAACAGACGACTGGAAAACCTTTAATGCCGGTGATCATTTTATTGTAGAAGCTGACAGAAAATTTCAATTACAGGTAGCCGTTGATACAGCTTATCTGT
>CBDUPD010000677.1:0-1789 GCA_965368985.1 uncultured Spongiibacteraceae bacterium
GTTTTTGCCATCGCACCAACCAGATCTGTCTGACGTGATAAAAATGCAGGCAACTGAATAACATCTGCCACTTCTGCAACGGCTTCCGCCTGATAAGGCTCATGCAGATCAGTTATAATTGGCACATTAAACTTATCTTTTATCGTTTGCAGTATCTTCAAGCCTTCTTCAAGACCCGGACCGCGAAACGAATGCATCGATGATCGATTGGCTTTATCAAAAGATGCCTTGAATACATAAGGTATATTCAGACGCCCGCAAATATCAATATATTGACTGGCAATCTCAACAGCCAACTCTTCCGACTCAAGCACATTCATCCCACCAAAGAGAACAAATGGTAAATCGTTTGCCAAACGTATATTGGCAAACTCAATAACTGATCGCGCCATAGAAATTCCTGCCTAAATTATTTTTTATTATCCATTGCAGCTTTGACAAAGCTACTGAACAATGGATGCCCATCTCTGGGTGTTGAGGTAAATTCCGGGTGAAATTGACAAGCAACAAACCAGGGGTGATCTTTTAACTCTACCATTTCAACAAGCGTATCATCTTCTGACCATCCGCCTACCGACAAACCGGCTTCCTGAATGCGCCCAATTAATGTGTTATTCACCTCATAGCGATGACGATGACGCTCTATAATCACATCTTTGCCATAAATCTCACGAGCCTGACTGCCTGTTACAAGATGGCTTTCTTGTCCACCTAACCTCATTGTGCCGCCCAGATCTGAAGATTCATCACGTTTCTCTGTATTACCTGACGCATCTTTCCACTCAGTTATCAAACCAATAACCGGGTACTCTGTATCTCTAACAAACTCGGTACTATTGGCACCCTTCATGCCAGCAACATTTCTTGCAAATTCAATAACAGCAACTTGCATCCCCAAACAAATACCCAAATAGGGAACCTTGTTCTCCCGAGCAAACTGTACTGCCTGTATTTTCCCTTCAACGCCACGATTACCGAAGCCACCTGGCACCAGAATTGCATTTTTACCTTCAAGAACACTCGTACCGTTTTTCTCAATGTCTTCAGAATCAATAAAATCAAAATTTACTTTTGTCTTATGGTGAATGCCTGCATGCTTTAATGCTTCTATCAAGGATTTATAAGCATCAAGCAACTCCATGTACTTTCCTACCATGGCAATGCTAACTTCACCCTCGGGATTCATCTCATTTTCAACAACCCAATCCCACTCTGAAAGATCAGCCTCTTTACAATCAAGATGCATCTTGTCAACTACAATCTGATCAAGCCCCTGTTCACTAAGCACACGTGGAATAGCGTGGATAGTTTTTGCATCAGCCAAAGAGATAACCGCCTTCTCTTCAACATTGGTAAAAAGTGCTATTTTTTTACGAGCGGCCTCATCAATTTCAACCTCTGAACGACAGACCAGAATATCAGGTATCAAGCCTATCGTGCGCAACTCTTTAACGGAATGCTGAGTTGGCTTGGTTTTGGTTTCACCTGCCGTTGCGATATAGGGTACAAGTGTTAGATGCATCAACAATGCACGCTCACTTCCCAATTCAAGCTTTAATTGACGCAAGGCCTCAAGAAATGGTTGTGACTCAATATCACCAACCGTACCTCCGACTTCAACCAGGCAAATATCAACATCACCCGGGCCTTCAAGTACACGGCGCTTAATCTCATCGGTGATATGAGGAATAACCTGAACAGTTCCCCCCAGATAATCCCCGCGACGCTCCTTTCTTAATACCGTCTCATAAACACGGCCAGTCGTAAAATTACTGCGTTTACTGGTTTT
>CBDUPD010000678.1:0-1784 GCA_965368985.1 uncultured Spongiibacteraceae bacterium
GAACAGATCAAGCTGTTAAATGCAAATCTCGAAAACAAAATCAGAAAACGGACCCATGATCTAGAGGTTGCCATGAAACAGGCAGAGGCCGCCAACCAGGAGAAGTCCAACTTTTTGTCCAATATGAGTCATGAGATACGTACACCGATGAACAGCATTATCGGCATGGCATATCTGGCATTGAAAACCGATCTTGACCCTAAACAAACCGACTATATTGAGGCAATACACCACTCTGGTGAACACCTGTTACACCTCATCACTGATATTCTGGATATCTCAAAAATAGAAGCTGGCATGCTACAACTCGATAAACAGGATTTCAGGCTTGACCAGATCAGTAATAACCTCAATTCTGTATTCTCGGCTCAGGCCCTTGAAAAAAACATCCACTTCTCTATTAATTTTGATGCTAACCTTCCTTTTTACCTGAAAGGAGACTTGCAACGCTTAAATCAGATATTGGTTAACCTGGTAGGTAATGCCTTAAAATTTACCAAACAGGGAAAAGTCACAATCAAGGCACAGATTATTTCAGATGACGAATCTGATTGTCTCATCCGGTTTGATATAACGGATACCGGCATAGGTATGAGCAAGAACCAACAAACCCGGTTGTTTAAACTCTTTGAGCAGGCTGATAGTTCAATTACTCGTGAATATGGCGGAACCGGACTTGGCCTGGCCATCAGCAAACAGTTAGTTGAATTAATGGGTGGTGAAATTGGTGTCGATAGCCAACCCAATGAAGGAAGTCATTTCTGGTTTACCATCCCTCTGGAGAAAAGCACACAGCAGGCATCAAATGATAACACTAATGAAACACAGGAAGTCGCATATGCCGCAGGTAGTCTTCAAGGGGCACAAATTCTTCTGGTAGAAGATAATATCTTCAATCAGCAAGTTGCTATCGAACTGCTTGAACAGGTTGGCGCAATGGTTGTTGTTGCCAGAAATGGCATAGAAGCACTGGATTTATTAAACCGACTCAATTTTGATTGTGCATTAATGGACATGCAAATGCCCGAGATGGGAGGTATTGAAGCGACTCGTATCATTCGCGATAACCCGGCTATTGCAGACCTGAAAATTATCGCAATGACGGCTAACGCATCACAACTGGATAAATCCAGTTGCCTTGCTGCCGGCATGAATGACTTTATTACCAAACCCATTAAACCCGCCATATTATACAGTGTTATTGCCAAATGGCTGAATACCCGATCCAGTGACTTATCAACCGGGTCAGCAGAATATAATCTCGCTTATATGCATCACTCTAATCAACAAACAAGCCTTGATCTTGTTGTTCCTGATAGCGATCATGAAGATGAGTATAACGAAAACGATACAATCATTAACCTGAATACACTCGCTGAAATTGTCGGTTTTGATGAAGATAAAGTACGAACTTTTGCGCTAAAATTTATTGAATCATCTATTAAAGGGCTTGCAGAAATAGAACAGGCTCTGGAAAAAATTAACCTGGTCGTATTATCAGAGCTTGGGCATCGCATTAAATCACCAGCCAAGACAGTCGGCGCCCTGAAGTTTGCCAGCCTCTGCGAAGACATGGAACATCTCAATGCATCTGACACTATTGAACAGGCACAAGACATCTATAAACAACTAACCTGTATTTTTGATCAAACAAAGCTGGAAATTGAACAGATACTGTCAGAAAGCAGTGAATTATCATCCACTCCACTAAACACAGAAAACACAGAAAACACAGAAAACACAGAAAACACAGAAAACAATTTAAAAGTGTTGGTTGTTGATGA
>CBDUPD010000679.1:0-1773 GCA_965368985.1 uncultured Spongiibacteraceae bacterium
TGATGGGCGGCGTAGTCAAACAGTCGATCTGGGATTGGCGGGTATGGCTCAAGGTATTTCCAGCTTGTTTCTTGAGGCGCACCCAGACCCTTCTAAGGCAAAATGTGACGGCCCTTGTGCTATGCCACTTGATAAGCTTGAACCGTTTCTTGTAAGAATGAAAGCTGTTGATGACCTTGTAAAAGGCTTTGATGAGCTCGTAATAGATTAGGCTAGCTGATTAAGTTAGTAGAAAAAACTCATAGATTAAACAATAGAAAACCTATTTGGAGTAAATGCATGACCACTATAGCTGATGTGTTAGCGTTTGAAGTGTTGGATTCTCGCGGTAACCCGACTATACAAGCTGAAGTAGTATTGGAAGACGGTTCTGTGGGTGTTGCTTGTGCACCATCAGGCGCATCTACGGGTTCCCGTGAGGCGCTGGAGCTTCGTGATGGTGATAAGAGTCGTTATCTTGGCAAGGGTGTGTTGAAAGCGGTTGCTAATATCAATAATATCATCAAGCCTTTGGTTGTAGGTAAAGATGCCAGTGCTCAGCGAGACCTCGATCAGATAATGATTGATGCAGATGGCACTGAAAATAAAGAGAAATTAGGTGCCAATGCAATTTTGGCGGTATCTCTGGCTGCAGCAAAAGCAGCGGCTATTTCAAAGAAAATCCCCCTGTATGTTCATATTGCTGAAATTAATGGCACTGCAGGGAATTACACATTGCCTGTGCCTATGATGAATATCATTAATGGTGGTGAGCATGCGGATAATAATGTCGATATTCAGGAGTTTATGATTCAGCCTGTTGGTGTAAAGTCTTTTTCTGAAGCCTTGCGTTGCGGTGCAGAAATATTTCATGCGCTTAAGAGTGTCTTGAAGGCTCGTGGTCTTAATACAGCTGTTGGTGATGAGGGTGGATTTGCCCCTGATCTGCCATCTAATGAAGCAGCCCTTGAAGCCATTTCTGAGGCAGTTGCCAATGCGGGTTACAAGCTGGGTGAAGACGTAACTTTGGCGCTCGATTGTGCTTCTTCGGAGTTCTATAAAGATGGTAAATATGACCTCGCTGGCGAAGGTAAGGTATATGATGCTGAAGGTTTTGCCACTTATCTTGCTGATCTTGCTGAAAAACATCCAATCATATCGATTGAGGATGGTATGGATGAAAGTGATTGGGAAGGCTGGAAAATATTAACCGACAAATGCGGTGATCGTGTACAGCTGGTTGGTGATGATCTGTTTGTAACCAATACTAAAATTCTGAAGCGTGGAATAGATGAAAAGATTGGGAATTCAATTTTGATCAAGTTCAACCAGATTGGTAGTTTGAGTGAAACTCTGGATGCTATCAAAATGGCCCAGGATGCAGGGTTTACGGCTGTTATCTCGCATCGTTCAGGTGAGACAGAAGATTCCACTATTGCTGATTTGGCTGTTGCGACTGCTGCTGGTCAGATTAAAACCGGCTCTTTGTGCCGTTCTGATCGTGTAGCTAAATATAACCGCTTGTTACGCATTGAGGCAGAATTGGGTGATAAGGCTGTGTATAAAGGGCGTGCCGAATTCAAGGCATAAGCTTCTTTTAAGAGCCACTATTAAACAGGGTTATGAGAAAGTTCTTATAGCCCTTTGTTTTTTCTGAAAAAGTTCCTATACTGTCTACAAGTTAGATTAAAGTTTGATCTTATGCGCTTTATTAATGGTTTTCTTATCTTGATGCTGCTGTCGCTTCAATTCCGTCTATGGGCGGGTGAGGGGAGTATTGGGCATATAGTGGCG
>CBDUPD010000680.1:0-1767 GCA_965368985.1 uncultured Spongiibacteraceae bacterium
GGTGAAGGTAATCGCTGCCCTGTTTTGGCGCTGTATTTCGAACCCGGCAAGCCAGGCTCACATAACAACACTTTTTGCTGCAATCTCACCAGAGCTTGATGGGGTGAGCGGCCAATATATTGCCGATTCAAAAGTAGCTAAAATGGTAGCCAAGGCAAAACGTGATGATGTAGGTGAAGAGTTATGGCAGATAAGCCAGAAAATTACCGGTGTAAATTTTTAGAGATGTTGGATAATGTATGATGGCAAAGATAATTGAATATACGTTATTCCCTGCTGTTATGTCGGCATGTGTTATAGCAGCTTTTCTGGCATCTGATGCAGGATATGACCACGGTATGATTATTGGCGGTTGTTCTTTTGGTGCGCTGATGATTATTGCTGTTATGGAGCGTCTACAGCCCTTTCGTGATGAGTGGAATCAATCCCAAAATGATGTAATGACAGATATCTGGCATAACCTGCTTTCAAGCTTTGCTTCACGAGAGGTCTATAAACTGATGGCAAAAGCAATCATTTTTGGTGGAGTTGTTACATTGGCAAATTCTCATCAAGGCGTTTGGCCTGATGATTGGCCAATATGGCTAAGTGTTATAGTTATAGCCTTGCTTGCTGAGTTTGGTAACTATTGGATACATCGACTATCTCATGAGGTTGACTTCTTTTGGCGTTTTCACTCTATTCACCACAGTGCAGGCAGGCTCTATTGGCTGAATGCGGGAAGAGACCACCCGGTATCAGTTTTCTTTATTTTTCTGGCAGCAAGTGTGCCATTAATGCTGTTGGGTGCGCCGGCTGAAGCTCTGGTTATTTACTATGTGATTGAGGCTGTTCATGGGCTGTTCCAGCATTGCAATATACGTTTAACATTAGGGCCACTTAACTGGGTATTCTCAATGGCGGAATTACATCGCTGGCATCATTCCAAAATTGTGAAAGAGGCAAATCATAATTATGGCCTTACGCTGATTTTCTGGGATATCGTATTCAGAACACGTTTTTTACCTGATCTCAACGGGCCTGCTGATATAGGAATACACGGGCGTGAGTTCCCCTCATCATTCTGGAAGCAGATGTTGGTGCCTTTCAGGTGGTGAATTATTTCCCAGTGGTTATTCTGTGAACATGTTAAGTAATTGATATTTAGATATATTTTTAATTTTCAATGAAATCATGGCATTGGCCTTGACACAACCCACCTCACTCCATATTATACGCGGCCTCCAGAGAGCAAAATACGCGCCAGTAGCTCAGCTGGATAGAGTACCTGGCTACGAACCAGGCGGTCGGAGGTTCGACTCCTTCCTGGCGCGCCATACATAAAAAAACCCTGATGCGAAAGCATCGGGGTTTTTTTATAGGTACCCTGTTTTGATTTACATCTTGAATTCGCCCAAATTTTGTTTAATCAATTTTGAAGTCGGCAGAGAGTCTTTCCTGATACAGGACTCACTCAGCATTTAACCACTTCAATGCCAGGTCAATTTTATAAAAAGGCTGACCAAGAGTGCCTGAGAGTTTTATAAGATGGGTAATAAAATACCAGTCATCCTGAAACTCCTTTTCTGCAGGTAATACAACCGCAAAAATACAGTCTTTGAAATCATCCGACCTCCATTTCTGTGAAAACTCATGCTGCTCCAGTTTTGACAGGCGAGTATGTTGATGCATATTGTATAAATTAATCAGCAGTTTATTGATGCTATATTTTTTTACCAAATGATGGATTTCATTTGTTGCGTTCAGGTGTTCGTCAAGAGAGTCAGG
>CBDUPD010000681.1:0-1764 GCA_965368985.1 uncultured Spongiibacteraceae bacterium
AATTTATGCCGCCGCTTGACGAAGGGGATATACTTTATATGCCAACTACTTTCCCAGGTATTTCGATTACCAAAGCGAAGGAGTTATTACAGCAAACGGATAAAATTTTATATACCTTTCCCGAGGTTCATCATGTATTTGGAAAGGTTGGGCGCGCCAACTCTGCTACTGACTCAGCACCATTAGCGATGATTGAAACTACCGTCCGCTTAAAGCCAAAAGAAGAATGGCCTGATCCTGATAAAACAACCAAGGAACTTATGGATGAGATGGATAAAGCAATTCAATTTCCTGGCCTGGCGAACGCATGGACTATGCCGATTAAAACTCGAATAGATATGTTATCTACAGGAATTAAAACACCTATCGGAATAAAGGTTTCTGGTCCAGATCTTAATGTTTTGCAGCAGGTGTCACAAGACATTGAGCAAGCAATGAAAACCCTGCCAGAAACTACTTCTGCCTTTGGTGATAGAGCTGTTGGGGGTTATTACATTGATTTTGATGTTGATCGTGAAAAAGCCTCTCGTTATGGCCTTACAGTTGGGGCAGTACAAGACGTTATAAAAAGTGCTATTGGTGGGATGAATATTACTGAAACCGTTGAAGGCCTTGAACGCTACCCGGTGAATTTACGTTATCCACGAGAGTTGCGGGAAGATCTGGAAACGCTGAAGCGAGTTTTGATACCTACCCCTACCGGTAGCCAGATTCCATTGGCAATGGTTGCAGAACTAAATTATCGTCGTGGTGCGCCCGTTATCAAGAGTGAAGATGCTCGACCAAATGCATGGATCTATGTAGATATTTCCAGTTCTGATATCGGTGGCTATGTTGCTAAAGCCAAGCAAGTTGTGAAGGATCAAGTGACAATTCCTGCAGGTTATACGTTAACGTGGTCAGGACAGTTTGAATACATGGAACGTGCCGCAAAACGATTAAGTATTGTGGCACCGGCAACATTGTTTATCATCTTTTTACTGCTGTATTTTAATTTTAGAAATTTTATCGAACCTTTGGTTGTTATGATCTCTATTCCGTTTGGTTTGATAGGCGGTATCTGGCTCATTTATGCTAATGGATACAATATGTCTGTTGCCGTCGCAGTGGGTTTTATTGCATTGGCAGGCATGGCAGCAGAAATTGGTGTGCTGGTATTAAGTTTTATTGATGTGGAAATTGCCAAACGGCGGGCTGCAAGTGAATCCAGGTTATCGCTTGCAGAAATTAAGGCAGCTGTACTTTCGGCTACGTCTAGACGTGTTAGACCTGTGGTAATGACAGCAGTATCAACCATGGCAGGTCTGGTACCTATCATGTTGAGTAGTGCTACAGGCTCAGATGTTACTCACCGTATTGCTGCTCCCATGTTGGGAGGAATGTTAACAGTAATGATTCTCAACCTGCTGGTATTGCCTGTTATATATAGTCTGGTACTACAATTCCAGGAGCGGAATAAGGCTATGGAAGAATAGATGCCTGTATTCTAGAAAAGTTTTGGGAGGTTACTTTATGTTATCGGCCATTTTTATATCCTTATGTTTGGTATTAGCAACATTTATATTTCATTACCGTGTACTGGTATTGTTAAGTGCATATACACCTACATTGAAGCTTGAGACTCAAGCTCAGGTATTAGTGATTGTTGTTGTACTGTTCTTCACACATCTGGTTGAAATAGGGTTTTATGCCGTTGGTTACTTCTTTTCAGTTGAATGGTTAGAGTTAGGCGTTTTAAACGGTGCCATTGTCACTGATGCAATG
>CBDUPD010000682.1:0-1764 GCA_965368985.1 uncultured Spongiibacteraceae bacterium
CTGTAGTATTTTCTTGGCCATCATCCCTCTCCTTTTTTAGTAATCAGCACTAGCCACACATTACTCGAACCAGCTGGACACCACTCCTGAAAATATACATTGCCGTCATATATGACTAGTGTCAAGTTAGTATAAATACCTAGAGGTCAAAGGAGCTGACCATGCCTAAGCAACGCCGCAGTCAGGCGTTACCTCTTGTCACCACTGTGTCTTCCGTCGCATGCGCCAGACATTAAAAACTGCCAGACGTGCTATTTAGCTACGAAACAGAGCTGCAGAATCAAACCTGTTTGCCGGCTCAATGAATGACTGCACCCAACCATTATCGATCGATAACTCCTGAATAGGCCATTAGGAGTAAACAGCTTCTTTAGTTCGCTGTAGTCAACTTTATCACCGGTCATGATGTTATTACGCTCTTGCTCAATGATACTAATTAGATCATTAATTTCGAGGCCGGAATATGGCGTTTCATCTGCTTCTTTTATAAACGCTATCCAATCCTGAAATACCGCAAGAATCTCATCGACTTTTATCTTCTTCCTATGCTTAAGCCATTTATGATTTATATAGCCAGCTGACGGTGATTTAGACATAACGCAAATTATTAGACATATCGAACCATTTCATTCTTAAAACCATGGTCTCGATAACTGTTCCTCGGCTTTTTCTCCTCGGTTCTGGCTTCCTCTGCAACTGCTCCTGCATTGCCGAGGACGCCGGAAGCGACTGGAGGAAATGCAAAAAGATTGTAGGAACAATCCTTGCCATGTAGTCGTGTCCCTATTATGAGTTCTAATAGTTTTTTACTATTATGATATATTGCATTTAGCCTAACGGTTTCCAGTATTGAACCGCATAGTCGCGCTCAATATCTTGTGTCTCCAGTTTACTCAAACCCTGTGATTGGTAAAATCCTTCTGCTTCAATTTGCGCCTTCACCAGTATACCGTTATGTTTCTTTCCACGGGCGGCGTCTTCGGCTGCATTAAATAATTTTCTGCCAACCCCCTGACGCTGATATTCGGGATGAACATAAATACCATGCAGTAACAAACTTAAAATATTTTCTGGTCCTTGATGTGGTTCTGTATCCCAGACTACCACACCGATAATACGATTATCTGCTTCCGCCACAACAATGTCATAGTGCCCTAGATCCACTTCATTATAACGATAACTGGGTAAAGCAAGACGCTTCACTCGTTCCGGTAATTGCCATGTCATTACCGCCAGTTCGATGATCTGATTGATTTTATTCAGATCATCTTTGCATGCAGATCTGATTTTCACGCTTTGATTGCTCATGATTAGACTTTGAATAATGCCAACTATTATTGTTTTTATTATCTGCTATTTTTCCTGTAATTTGTTTTTATCTAACCTCGCTTTTCTCACTGCATCGTTTCATCCAGATCAGCACGGGTAAATCAGGAATCATATATACACTAGCTTAATAGTCTGACTTATCACATCAATAGTTAAGAATATTTTAATATTAATGGTCAATTCCATAAGTTTTCCAGGGAGGATACACCCATGTGAAAATTTATAGTTGCTGGAACCCTTTTTACATCGACTTATGGTATCAGCACCGCTGCGGTAAAAGCGCCTCCAAAAGAATTCCCCAAAGAAGCAAAACTATGTATCGAGTGCCATAAAAGAGAAACTACAGCATTGCGCAACAACAGGGTGAAAGTAAGCATTACCGTGCCAAGGTGGGCTGCTACGAATGCCATAAGGCGGATCCCAAAGATCCCGATG
>CBDUPD010000683.1:0-1762 GCA_965368985.1 uncultured Spongiibacteraceae bacterium
CATAGCTGAGCTCCATTTTATCCAGACTCGACAATAACTGCTGCTTCTTACTCGCATTACTTGAAACAGCTGGTTTAAAATATTCGATACGACCCCTTTAATTATTCGACCCCTTTAATTAATACTGCTAGACAATTTAGGCTGAACTTCAGTATTGATAATTTAACCAATGAAAAATGGATAAGCGGCTTGAGTAGCGTGTTATCTGATTTTGGTTACTCTCCCCAAATCAAACCGGGTAATGAGAGGCGTTACCGCTTGGGTATAGATCTATTCTTTTAAAATTCCTGAATTTTAAAAAATAATTGTCCTGTTATACCTGTAAGTTGACACATATCTTAAAAGAAGCAAAAGGTATGCGTTGAATGAAGTCTATTATCCCCCTGTTAGTGGTAGCCTGTTTGTTAATGGCGGGCTGTAATTCAGAGATTACAGTAGAACATATTGAGGGGCCTCCCCCCAAGCGATTTAATATTCAAAGTTATAGTTCTGTAGCTAACGAAAATGGCACTATAGAAGGCCTATGGGTTGTAACCATGAGCCCGAAAAATGAAGTATTCAAGAATGAAGCGGTGATTTTGGATACAGGTTTGGAATTTGGAAACCCGGATGCGTTTGTTGAGACGAATATAACCCAGTCAATAACAGGTTATACCAGAATTTTCTGTATCATTACTTTGGATGAGAGACAGAGTTTTGATGGTTATGTCAGTTATCGATCAACATGTAATCCACTTTCTGCATATCTGTTTTATGACCCGGAGGAGCATCGTATTCTTTCAAGCTTTACAGGAATTCGAATAGCAGATTTAACTGAAAAAGACTTACAGCTGATGGAAGGAACGATGAGGGATGAAATTACTGGCCAAAGTATGCAGGTTGATATGAAGCGAATTGGGGATATGGGTACTGATATTGGGGATATAACGCTTAATGTCAATGGTGAATTGATGGAGGTTGATTTTGTACATACTTTTTATGAGACAGTTGGTTATGTAGAAATAACTATTCCGGGAATTAATTACCAGTATCAATATCCGGTTGAGTTAGTGCAGGCTTATGGAGAAGGCGGCAGATTTGAAATAATACCCTACCGCAAACTCGATGGTGTAGATTATGTAACAAAATATGACGATACATATCATTGGGTGATTAGTGAGCTTGAGGTTTCCTATGGAGAGTGGCTGAATTTTGAAAATGATGAGCTGGATATATGGGATGCCCGAGTTGGCTATGAGACTGAAGTTATACACAATGCACCCGCTGTAAAAGTGAATGCAGGGGAAGACTATTCCCTGGATTTCTCTTTGGATGGTTCGGCTCTACATAGTGTGGCAGCATCATTTTCGGGCTTTGATAAAAATACAAAGACACCATTTTCCGGGCATATAAGTTTCTCTTTCTAGCATATAAGAAATGTCAAAAATAGGGGTCAGATTCGAATGGCACTTACTTAACCTTCTTCGGATGACCATTTTTCCTTACTTCTTCACGGGCCTGATCTCTCGGTTTCATTAGTAAGCTAAATGGTTTAGGCCTTCGTTTTACGGCTCTTGGCTCTATTCTTCCAGGCCGATTACCCACTATATTCTGTGCCAACATGCGAAACAATAACTCATGCGTTTCTTCATCCAGTTGATGAATATGTTGTGCCCATGCCAGCCACATTTGTAAAACATGTTTAAAGCTTAGTTGCCTGGGCAGTAAATCTTTTGACATGAACTATCAGCATTCAATGCTTGCGCGATAAACATGGCCAGGG
>CBDUPD010000684.1:0-1757 GCA_965368985.1 uncultured Spongiibacteraceae bacterium
CCGGTAGTCGATTCCTGTTTTTCAGGGGTATAACTTTCATTCAGGTGATCACGCATTACCTGGAATAAAGGACGCACCCATACTTCAGAACCATCAAGCAGTTTTACCTGCCAGCGCCCATCAAGCGCAGGCTTCATACCATTCAGGTGGATATGTGTACCACCTTCACCGGCACAACCCGGCGCCACAGACATTTTGCCAGCCGTTTCATCCCAAAAATAGAAGGTATCATCTTTACCGTCTTTCTGAAGATCTTCTTCACGCAAATAACGACCGTTATCTTCACGAATAAGGAAAGGCAAATCCGTTTGTTCACGTACAGCCTCATCATCATAGAGACCCTGCTCTATAATAACGTTAGCTGCCGCCAATCCAAATGCCGCATCGGTTTCCTGCTCAACGTTAATCCACATATCAGCATGAATTGTACTTGCAGAAAAATCTGGCGAGACAACAACTAGTTTGGCGCCGCGATAGCGAGCCTCATGGACAAAGTGAACATCAGGAATACGGGTATAGGTTGGGTTGGCTACCCATAAAACAATGAAATCAGAGAGGAACCAGTCATCAGAGGTACCATCAGCATTATACATACCCCAGGTTTGCACCAGACCGTTAGGCATATCACCTACGCCAGCCCATGAATCAATCTGCGTACAACCCAATGCATTGGCCCAACGCATTTCACCAATAGAATCAGGACCATAGTCATTATTGGTCGTACCGTTATCATGCACGATGGTTTCAACACCATCTTTAATGGCAAAATCGATAACTTTCTCGGCTATCTCATCATAGGCTTCATCCCAGGTAATACGCTTCCACTTACCTTCACCACGCTCACCAACACGCTTCAGTGGATATAATAGTCGCGATGGCTCTTGCTGCAGATCACTGTAGCAACCACCTTTTTGACAACCACGCGGATTGAAATCAGGTACATCAGGACGGGTTTGCTCGTAAATAGCATTTTGCTCTTCACGCCAAACAATGCCCTCTTTAACAAACAGATTCCAGGAACAGGCAGAGAAACAGTTGGCACGGTTATGACTACCCTTAACCACTTTATCCCATGTCCACTTTTCACGGTAAACATCGCTAAAGTCCCCATAGGTCACTTTTTTAATCGCCTGTTTTAGAATCTCAGGGTAAGTAATGCCCTCTTTAGGACGTAAAAAATGCAGGCCCAAGCCAAGGCCAACGGCACCAACACCGGTGCCCGTCAGAAACGCTCTTCTTGATACAGCCATAGACGAATTCCTTCTTAATTGTATAAAAATACAGGATTGAAAATTATCGAATACTAGCAGTATACATTCGAGACATATTTAATAAATGTTCTATTTGACCTTTCGATCTGTATGTTGATTTACATCAATAAAAAAACCCGAGGCCTTTTCAGGCAACGGGTTTTGTTTTTTTACCAATGCAATTTAGTCAGGTATATTTACCAATAGCTGACTTTATTAGTTGGTTATCAGGCTGTCGCCTTCTCTAGCTCAACCGTGGTACCACGGGGTGTATGATGCGGTCCACCAAACAGGAAGTGATACTGCAAGTGACCATATTTCACCATGTGCAGTGACTTCCACACCGATGGAACAGGTTCCTGGTTGTTACGCCAATTCTTGAAGTTATGCGGCTCCCAGGCATGATAGATAATCGTCTGACCCGGCTGTACCGATGGACTGATTGAAAGCAATAACTCACATTCGCCCTCATCGTTATAGACACGTACCCGATCATTATCTCGCAAG
>CBDUPD010000685.1:0-1751 GCA_965368985.1 uncultured Spongiibacteraceae bacterium
ATGACTGGTACAGGCTTAAGTTATACGCGGGAATGACTGGTACAGGCTTAAGTTATACGTGGGAATGACTGGTACAGGCTTAAGTTATACGCGGGAATGACTGGTACAGGCTTAAGTTAATGGCATTGTTGAGAAAGATACAGGCTGCCTAGATTAAAACCTGCCCCGATTTCACAAGTTGTTTGGAGTCTCCGAGTGTGCTCTCATCGATTTTGCTCGTGTGATAAAAATAGATATGTTCTTTAACACGCATATAGTCCAGATAATCCCCATGAATTAATCCACCACCTGCATCGATTAAAATGATGTCTTCGTCTCCCTCTATCAGATGAGTGCTATCATGAAAACGCTCTTCAGACAAAACCCCTTTCTTTCGCATATCTTCAAGGCCATTAAATGGAAGGTGATCGCCTGAAATCAATATTTTTTTAGAACCGTTGTCATCAGGCACCATAACACGACAACCCAAACTTGGAATGGAGTGAACAGAATAAAACAAGGTGAATTCTGCACCCAAAGCACAAAAGGGTTCTCCAACCGACACTATATGCCAGTTATGGTATTGAGAAGCTTCTTTTAAATCACAGTCTAAAATTGCAGCCAATTTTACAATCATGCTGAAATAAATCTCAGCTGTACAATAAACGTTAAGCGGTGTTTCATAACATAGAGATTCAACCACATCGACATGATCATCATGCACGTGTGAAATGATCATAGCCTCAATCTGGCTTAATTCGATACCTAAAGACGTTAAATGCTGATTAAGATAAGGCGGGCAATCCCATAGCCCGAGCTGCCCGTTAAAATTAAAAAGAGAACCGTTTGAACCATAAATTGGATCGAATCCGTCGCTTGACCCCAAAATCGTTACCGTGGCGTGTTGCTGATTAAAATTAACCGCTTGATGCTCAACAGGATAACAAGGCGCTTGCACCCCACTAACTGTTAAATCAATATCAATAATCTCAGAGCCAGAGATACATTGAAAACCAGTTCCGGCCACCCTTCTAATATTAATTGATTCGCTGGCTATTGTTGTGCCCTGCGGCCTCAACTCAAGCTCTTCACCAACCTCAAGTACATTCCAGTCAATCAAATCATCAATCTGATAGATTTTACCTGCCTTATTTTTGACAGCCAGATGAGTGGATTCTTTTATTAATTGTTGCGACCACTCTTCAGATTGCCCACTCTCTAACATTTCCTGAAGAGTCGGACCCAAAAGTGTTACCCTGAGCATTTCAGTTAGTTTTTTAATTTGTCTTTCTGAAACGAAAATGCGTAATTTTCTTCCTTCAGCCAGCCCTTGCTGAATAAACATAAAATGATAAAGAAAAAACTCTATTGCCGTCTGGGAAGAATTACCAGCATATAAGCGATCAGACAATACAATAGTGTCGGGTACTGTTAATTTTTTTTGCTGAATCAACTTTATCATCTCAGGCGGACAGCCGAGCAGAACACTACCCTGTTCAGATTCGACCAAAAAAGCACCTTCTTGTAAATGATGAACCTGCATAGAGTCAGCTCAATATTGAACAGAGGATTAATTGAAATTTAAAATCAATAGTAATGTGCGACCATTTATTGGTTTTCTGAATATCGCAGTTATATGAGTATCAATGCCATTAACTTAAGCCTGTACCAGTCATTCCCGCGCAGGCGGGAATCTTCTGAAAACCAACAGGATCCCCGCCTACGCGAGGATGACAACAAAACACTAATCACAAGCGATGCTTAAGTTAATG
>CBDUPD010000686.1:0-1751 GCA_965368985.1 uncultured Spongiibacteraceae bacterium
CAATTAACTCAATGGGTTAGAAGGGATATGGGTTAGTTATCTAGGACAGCCCCAACCTTTTTTATCTGTTTGACAAACTTCAAGTATGTGTCAATATCTTTATATTGATATTGACGTCAAAATCAATTAACCTATTCCCATGCCTATTGTTATAGGTCATATTAAGACGGCTTTTAATCTTGAGTGGCTATTTGTTAGAGGGCAATGTGTCGATGGGACCATATAAAGTTATATATAAAGATGCGGTAATTAATGGTGTGACAAATGCGATTTTTAATGGATATATCGCATGGCTAATTTTGAGAGACAGGACGATTCTATCGATGTGGGGAGATGGGGGTTTTGGTTTTGATATTCTCGCAACTGCTTTTATATTGTTGTTTATTGTCACATTAATTGTTGTCCCTTTAAGTCGTCGAAAAGTGTTACAAGGAAAGTTACGCTCTATTCATTTACAAGCCGGAAATCCAATACACTCTTTTCTTCGTTATATGCCTGCAGGTTTGCTCTGGCAAGCACTGGCTTTTGGTTTGATAGGTCTTTTTATTGTTGCTCCTTTAACTCTTGTCATGTTGTGGCTATTAGGCGCAGGCAGCCTGGGTCCGTTGGCGTTTGCTCTGATTAAGGGAGGCTGGGCCGGAGTGCTTGCGGGTACTATGGTGATTCCCATGATACTTCTTGCAGTAATGAAAGAGCAGTTGGGTGCTTTGAAAGGAGTTGTCTAAGGTTTGTCTTTATCTAGTTGTTTAACTTGTGTCCGTGCTCAATTTAAATAATTGCTCAATAGAAAGAGAAGTTTATTGAGGTTTTGAATCGGAAAGTTTTTCCTGAGTATTTGTTTTCACGGAAAAATATTTTTAATACTGCGAAACTTGGCTTAGATCATACAGAAATTAAATTAGTTTGTTTTCTATGAGTTCAGCATTTCTCATGGAATACCCATAATTCTACGTAAAGGAGGCAAAATTCATGATGCCCGATGAGAAAAAAACATTTGAAGATCAGATCCGCGCCTATATTGGCAGGGAAATCAGCTCGCGTAAACGCGGGCTGGATGACGTCAATAAGGTGATGATCCGTCACTGGTGCGAAGTCATGGGTGATAAGAACCCTGTGTACACTGATGAAGAGTTTGCAGCAAAATCCAGCAAAGGAGGTTTGATTGCCCCACCAACGATGTTGCAAGTCTGGAATATGGAAGGGTATGCCATGGCAACCGAACCAAAAATAGATTTGCAGCGAGAGTTGCATGCCGTTTTTGATGCGCATGGTTATATCGGTGTGCTTGGCACAAATTGTGAGCTGGAATTTAAGCGTGATTTGCGACCGGGTGATCAGGTGTATGCTCAAGAAACGATTGCCGGTATTTCAGAAGAGAAGGAGACCTCACAAGGGCTGGGCTATTTTATTGAAACCAGAACAGTGTTTACTGACCAGAATAAAGAAGAAGTTGGTAGCATGATGTTTAGAGTGTTGAAATTCATTCCCGCGCAACAAGCAAAGAGCGCGTGAGTTGGTATAAGGATATCTGTTAGCCGTTCTATAGTGAATAGCATTCATTGACGTAACACACGGCATGATTCCTAAGCGGCTGATTAGCTTGATCAACAGCGAGATAACCAACTGGATATTAAGAGAGAGATTTTATGAGTAACCTGGATACGCTAACCTATAGCGCCGTTACAGTCGGTGATAAATTGCCAGCTTTAGAAATTCCTATTACCACTTCTTTAATTGTGGGTGGTTCTATT
>CBDUPD010000687.1:0-1750 GCA_965368985.1 uncultured Spongiibacteraceae bacterium
TATAACCTCAATCGATATACCAACTCTGCAGATGGAACCAAAAAACAACTTGAGGCTCGTATATTTACCGAGAAATCATTTACAGTTGGTACCGAGACTATTAATAACAGGCAAGTCAGTGGTAACACTGTTGATCCGACTCAGCAGTATGGCTGGTATGCGGATTTAGCCAGTGATCTTAATAAGAATGGCTCAATATCTGGTAGTGCTGAAATTCTGGGTGAACGTGTTGCGTTTAATCCGTTTTTAGCTAACAAGTTATTTGTGTTTAACTCAATTATCCCTGTTGTTGGACAGTGCTCAGGTGCGACTGAGGGGTGGACAATGCTGATTGATTGGACAACCGGTTTGGCTCCGACATTTGCCACATATGATGCCAATTTAATCGGAGGCATTGAAGATACAGATATCGGTTATATCGGTTTTTATAATGATTCTGCCGGCTCACAATTAGGAAGAGGTGGGGATAATATCTACGACAGCTCAGGTAATGAGGCACGACGATTGGGGGTTGATTTTGGTAGTTTGAGTGCCGGTCAGCGTTTGGGATGGGAAGAGCGCTTTCCATTTGGGGTGATCAAATGATATCAACAGATTCTCAAAGAGGATTTACTCTGGTTGAGGTAATGATTGTTCTGGTTATAGTGAGCATTGTTACTGCGTTTTCGTATGCCTCATATCAGCATAATATTCATAAGGTGAGGCGAACCGATGCGCAAACGACATTGGTAAGTTTTTCTGCAGCTATGGAGCGACACTATATCGCTAAAGGCTCATATCTTGATGCTGATGATGGTAATCCCGCTGATGCTTTAGGTTTTTTAGTGCCCGATGCAGCTGTTTTTGAATCTGAAGCGCCGCTAGATGGTAGTGTTAAGTATTATGACTTGCGTATTTCGGCACTAACAGCAACAGCCTATACCTTGCATGCTATTCCTAAAGGTTCCCAGAGTTCAGATGGTAAGATGAAAGTGGGTTCTACCGGTGAGCGAGTATGGGATAATGCGAACGATGGCTCATATTCATCTGTATGGTAGCTATTGTTTGTTAGACCGGTTTTCTGTTAGCTTTTAATTTACAGGCATTAGCACGCTTCTACAATTATCCGTTCATAAGATGCGCAATGATGCTTCTTTGGTGGCTGCTGGTTCGATGTTCCCACAGATATATCCCTTGCCATGTTCCTAAAGCCAGCTCACCGTGAATTATGGGTATTGACAGCGATGACGCAGTTAATGCCGATTTAATGTGAGCAGGCATATCATCTGCCCCCTCAAGTGTATGCGTGTATAAGGCATCATGTTCGGGAACCAGCCGATTTATCCAGTTTTCAAGATCTGCTTTTGCGGATGGGTCGTAGTTCTCCTGAATAAGCAAGCTGGCAGCAGTATGTTGAATGAATAGGGTGCAGAGGCCTTCAGATATCCCACTGTTATTTACTATCTCAGACAATTCCCTTGTGAATGAGTGCAAGCCCTGTCTCTTTGTGATAATTTCTATTGTTTCAATCATTTACCTTATTGATCCCTTTATAACAAATGCGCTAGATTCTTTTAGACTCTATGCTACACTACTGCAAATAATAACTTTAGGTATTCAGCTAATTATGGAAGCTCCAGGTGCATCGAAAGGCATAATTTCTCTTTCAATCAAAGATACGGCAGTGTTGTATGCCGCCTATATGCCTTTTGTCGAATCAGGTGGCTTATTCGTTCCAACTGCCAAGCAATATAAGCTTGGAGATGAAGTG
>CBDUPD010000688.1:0-1742 GCA_965368985.1 uncultured Spongiibacteraceae bacterium
GACGGCCATAGAGAACCACTTAAATGCTATTCCATGACCCTGCGGCAAAAACGCATGACCGGATCGGCTTTACCTTATCAATAGCCATTGCCATGCATGCCGCCGTCATACTCGGTGTGGGCTTTATCATGCAAATCCCGAAAGCCCCCTCATCTACACGCATGGATATAACATTATCAAACTACGCTACTGACAAAACCGTTCTAGATGCCGACTTTGTTGCCCAGACAAACCAGGAAGCCAGTGGCTCGGAGTCAATGAAAGAAGAGCTAACAACCACTGAAATAGCACCCATTAATGACTCTTCAATTAAACCGGTGCAACCGATTATCGAAATACCCAACCAACAGGCAAAAGCTCAAAAACTCCAGTTAGTCACCACCACGACCGATAGCAAAACAAAAGATCGCAAAGCACAGCCAGATACACAAAAACAAAACAGGGAAGACCTCAAAGGCAAGCAGGAAAAACTGCAAAGACAACTTGAAATGGCATCACTTCAAGCCAAGCTTGATGAAGAACAACAGGTATACGCTCGACTACCGCGTGTACGCAGAGCAACATCGGTAGCCACCAAAGCCGCAGACGATGCCGAGTACCTGTATAACTGGCAACAACGCATTGAAAAAATTGGTAACCAACACTATCCCGAAGAAGCAAAACGCAAAAAACTGTTTGGCGATGTTCGCGTTCTGGTTTCCATCAAGTCTGATGGCAACCTGCTAAAAGCGGAAATACTTGAATCATCAGGCATTGCCTTACTCGATTCAACCGCCCTGAAAATAGTTCGGCTTGCCAGCCCGTTTGAGCCATTTCCTGCCAACATCAAGAAAAACACTGATGTGCTTGAAGTTGTCAGAACCTGGCAATTTCAGAAAAACAAATTCAGTCGTTTAAGTAACTAAACCACTTAACAAAAAACGATATTCCAAAAAGGGGCTGAAGGCCAATGCAGGAAAATCTCACATCCAATACCCAAGGCCAATTTCTTATAGCCATGCCCAGCCTGAATTGCTCGGTATTCTCTGGCTCGTTAATTTATATACTTGAACACAATGAAGATGGCGCAATAGGACTGATCGTCAACCAGCCACTGGACATTACCGCCAACAGCCTCCTGCAACAGATCAACCCTGACTATACAGACAACAAACACGCCCAACATATATTTTGCGGAGGACCGGTTGAAACACAAAGAGGCTTTGTGCTGCATCACCCGGGAGAACACACCTGGGAAAACCAGACAACCCTGGCCCCTGATTTCGCAATCACCATTAGCGCTGACATTCTTGATGCCATGTCAAAAGGCGAAGACATAGAAGAATTCATGATTATACTGGGGTACTCCGGCTGGGCACCCGGGCAACTTGAGCAGGAGCTGGTCGAAAATGCCTGGTTAACGGTAAGCACAAACCCAACAGATATTTTAAACCTGAAGCCCGAAGACCGCCTGAACGCTGCCGCCCGTGAACTTGGCATCAGCTATGAGCAGCTTTCCGGTGACGCCGGACATGCCTGAGCACTGATACATAATGGATAAAACAATCACAGTACTCGCTTTTGATTTTGGCACATCACGAATAGGGGCTGCTTACGGCCAGTCATTAACACAAACAACTTCGCTACTGAACGAAATACCTGCAAAAGATGGCATTCCAAACTGGGACACCATCAATAAACTGATAGAGGAATGGCAGCCCGACTGCCTGCTGACAGGCCTTCCACTTAACATGGATGGCACA
>CBDUPD010000689.1:0-1741 GCA_965368985.1 uncultured Spongiibacteraceae bacterium
CGCTCATTCGCGGCCGGAGCCCGCTCTACATAAAATCACCATTTCTAACAGCAGCTTTTGAGTAGCAAGTTCGTAGGTTTATGAATAGCAGGAAGTGGCCGGTTCCTTTGGTCAAAAAATTCCATTTTTAAAGATATTGAACGGCAGCTTACTGGAGTATAGCAGTGGTCTCTGCATTTTTATTTTGGGGCTGCAAATGTCTCACAAGAGCACGCTAAAGAACTTAGATTTTAGTTCTCCTGATGTTTGAATCTGACGCTAAGCGGAAGTACTGCTGGAGATCACTTCAATCCGGTCAGGAGGATAACAAGTAGTGCTATTTATTTCTTCGGTGGCAATGGCACTAGCATTGAAATCCTGTCAATCACACTCTGGTATTGAGGGCGTCGTTCCAGGCTTCTTTCTTCAAGCAGTGGCACGCTCACATAAACAAACATGATTAACATGGCAATAAATCCGGGAATTTCCCACCACCAGCCTTCTGGGTAAGCCGCCAGGCCAAAAACAGCAAGGCTGAACCAGAAGAGCAGCTCGCCAAAGTAGTTAGGGTGTCGTGACCAGGCCCATAAGCCGTGTTCAATAATTTCTCCCGGTTTTCGGATGGCAATGAACTGGTGGAGTTGTCTGTCGGCAATCAGTTGAATGGTAGCGGCGCTGATGCCTAAAAAGCAGGCGAGATAATCAAGCCAGTAGACTTCACGGGTGCTGATTGCTATTGCGGCATACATGGGTAGCATTCCCAAAAATACCTGAACGGTTGGGAAGAAATGGATGCCAAAAAAATCAGTGAGTATTTCGATTTTCGGGTATTTTTCTCTTACCAGCGGATAGCGCCAATCTTCGTGATCAAGGCCGGTCCAGTGTTTGCCCCAGTTCCAGGTGAGGCGTATTGCCCAGAACCATACAGGAATTGAGACAAGGATATAACGTAATTGTTGAGTATCTGCTTCGCGGGTATACCACCAGTAGAGCAGAAACAGTGGTGGAATGACGCTCCAGTAGGCATCATAAAAGCTTGAGTTTTTAAATGCCCGGCTAAAGGCAAAGATAACAATAGTAGCAATAACATCGGCAATAAAGCTGTTAAGCAGTATGTTGCCATCTGTGAAGTGCAGGTAGGCAAAGCCTGCTCCGCAGCAGATGATATAAGCGAAGATTATCCATAGCATAGAGGAGGTTTTTATTGGCATGGTTGATGACATGAGTGTGCCCCGTAGTTTTTTCTATAATTTATCGTATATTCACGGTAAAGCAATCATCCAAAAGGTTGAGTTGATATCAATAGTCAGATAATGAGTGCCGGGTAAAACCCGGCATGAAAGAACAGGGTAGGCGCTTAATGCCAGAAGTGGGCCGGAGGCAGGGCTTGTTTTTCGCTGTTACCCCCTTTGGCTGCCTTGCCTGATGCATTTGAACATTGAGAGAAGGGCCCATATAAGGAAACTGCCGGATTGAAATTGGTGTGTGTATGGCCAGGTAGCAATGAGTCAACAACCAGTCTTGCCCGGTGGGCTACATTGATATCTGCGAATCGATTCTTGGTGGTCCAGTCAAAGGTATAGTCTTCACAATATGCCGGCTCGTTAACCAGCTCAGTAGCAAAGGCAATTTCACGATTAATATCAAAGTGAATGTTCATCATGGTTTCTTCAAACAGCATGGCAGTGTCTTCATGCATCGCACGAGGAACATCTGAATAATCGGTAGTAATAGAGCTGTAATTATAGCTGTCGTTAGCGCC
>CBDUPD010000690.1:0-1733 GCA_965368985.1 uncultured Spongiibacteraceae bacterium
TATTTTTCCAATCAAATTGAACGAACAGAAGGGAGGTTCTTGATCATTGCCTATATTGTTATTACAGGTGTGATTTCCAATATGGCTCAATTTATGATGGTGCCTGAAAACTTGTTTGGTGGAATGTCAGGTGTGAATTATGGTTTGCTTGCTTATTGTTTTCTGACTAATTATTTATCCGGGCGAAAGATCTATAATTTTCCTGCAGGATTTTTCTGGTTTTCAGTTGTAATGCTTCTACTTGGGTTCTCGGGTGCGTTTCTGTTGATTGGCTATAGTATAGCAAACTGGGCCCATCTTGGTGGGTTGTTGACAGGTCTTTTGATAGCGGTTGTCATTTATTTTAAAAACCGCTCACAAGTTTCATAGAGCTTTTGCGGGTTGATGGGTTTACTTATAAACTCACTACAACCAGCGAGTAAACATTTCTCTTTATCACCCTCCATCGTATTTGCAGTGATCGCCACGATAGGTTTTTTAAATCCGTTAGTTAGTAAATATTGGGTTGCGCTATAACCGTCGATTATTGGCATTTGCATATCCATAAAAACAAGGTCTACTGAATAATTGCTGTCTAATAGTTTGCTGATGGCAACTTGTGATTCACTTTCGCTGTGAACAGTAAGGCCGAAGTTTCCCAGAATTTTAGTTATCAACATCAGAATGACCGGGTTGTCATCGACAACAAAAATTTCACCGTGTAATTTCTTGGCGGGTGAAAACCGGGTGGGTTCTGGCTGGGAGCCTTGTTGTTTTACTTCAATTAATGAGGCACTTTTATTGGTTGGTAATATGACAGAGAAGGTTGTCCCTTTATCTGGCAGGCTGGTAATTGAGAGTTCGCCACCGAGCTTTTCAGTTAAGTCTTTTGCTATTGTTAGCCCTAATCCGGTGCCTCCATAATTTCTGGTTGTAGATGATTCGACCTGATAGAAAGGTTTAAAAACATTTTCCAGTGATTTCTTGTCCAGCCCAATACCGGTATCTCTTACACTTATTATTAGTTCTTTTGTATTGTTGTTATGTTCAATAATTATTGTGATAGAGCCTTGAGGGGTGAATTTTATGGCATTACCAATCAGATTAACTAATACTTGTTTCAATCTGGCACCGTCTGTTTCAATCCACTCGGGAACGTCAGTCAGGGATTCAACTTTAAATTGTAATCCTTTTTCAATGGCTGATAGTTTCATCAAGGCGCAGACTTCTTGAAGAATAGGTAGAAGTTCAGTTTGTTGAATGTTTATGCTTAATTCCTGTGCTTCTATTTTTGAAATATCGAGTATTTCATTGATGATGCACAAAAGCTGCTCACCGTTTTTTTCAATCGTATGTATATATGATGCTTTTTCTTCTTCTGTTGCATCTGTTTTTAATAGATTGTTATAACCAAGAATGGCAGTCATCGGGGTACGTATTTCGTGGCTCATATTGGCAATAAAATCGGATTTTGCCTGAGTGGCTGAATGGGCAATATCAAGAGCACTGGTTAGTTCTTGCTGTGTGTTATTAATGGTCTCAATCAGGGTGTTAAAGTCAGATGTAAGGTCGGCTATTTCTCCACTACCTTTTATATACAGGGGGGTGGTTTGTGATGGGTCTCGAGTATAATTCTGAATATGTTTACGAAGTCGTGCAATTCGCTTTACTACTAAAAAATTAATAATGAAATGAGCCATAAGGCCGATAAGAATACACAGAACGGGTAATATGATAATGAATTTATTCGTGAT
>CBDUPD010000691.1:0-1727 GCA_965368985.1 uncultured Spongiibacteraceae bacterium
CAGGACTGAGTATTTCCAGTTTTTGACGTTGTCCTTCAGGAGTGTCAATTTTTTTAGCTATAGCCATGAATGAATCCTTTTTTATCCGGGTAAATCATCCGACATTTGTGTGTGCCAAGGATGAAAATAATTGGAGTTTAATTTTGGAAACAGAAGAATACTCGAAATAGCACTAAAAAAAAATGGCTTTCTTGGATGGAGGAGCTATTAGAGAGTCCTTAATTTACAGGCATTATCAGGGAGTTGCTATCAGGGGATACCTGCAAGCTTGTTTATTTCAGCTTGAGTAGCCAGTGACAGATTTCATTCATGCCCCGCTGGTGGTTTTTGCCGGGCCCCATGGTGCCGATAAAACCATGTTTTAATCCTTTATACAGAGTATGTTGTGTTGCTACTCCAGCTTGCTTCAGTGCTTCAGCATATTTGATGGCCTCATCGCGTAGAGGGTCTTTTTCAGCTGTTATTATCAGGGCAGGGGGTAAATCACTTAAGGTATCAACAGCTAGTGGCGTCGCCAAAGGGTGGCGTATTATATCGCTATTGATCAGGTAGCAGTCCCAGAACCATATCATGAGATTGCGTGTCAGGCCCTGTCCTTTTGCATTTTCTTCGTATGAAGCTGTACCGGGGTGGTAATGATCAAGAACCGGGTATATTAAAACCTGCCCTTTGATATCTTTTGGAAACTGCATTGCTGTGACAGCTGCAAGGTTTCCCCCTGCACTATCACCAGCGACTATAATAGCATCGGTTTTGCCATTCAATGTTTCGCAGTTTTGAACTATCCACTGCGTTGCTGTAATACAGTCTTGTGGGCCATGAGGAAATGGATTCTCAGGGGCTAGTCTATAGTCAACAGATATAACAATACTGTTAGATCTTTTGCTTAAGTCTGTGCATATTCCATTGTAGGCATCAAGGTCTCCTATAACAAAGCCGCCACCATGAAAGTAGATGATAACAGGTAGTGGTGTTTCAGATGGTGGGGTGTAAATGCGGATGGGGATTTTATGGTTATCTGTTTCTACAAAACTGTTGGTGGTATGTATCTCTTTATGTTTTGAATTTCGCCAAAGAAAGGGAATAAAAAAGTGCATGCCAAAGCGCATCAGTTTGATGCGAACTTTACTTTTTATAGATATTTTGTTTTTCATCGAAACATGGGAAAAGACTAGTTATTACTTTCGGTAATTCGATTTACGATAGTAATCACTTCCTGATCACCTTTTTTAATTTGTTCGGGTGTCATTCGTTTTAGAAAGTCTTTGCTGCTTTCCCTTGCACCCTTGTAGCCAAATACTTCAGCGGCACTAAGCCATGCATAGGCTTGTACAATATCCTGTTCAACACCTTCTCCGGTATCATACATGATAGCCAGGTTGTATTGAGCGGCTACTTCACCTTGCTCGGCAGCTTTTTTATACCACTTGGCTGCTTCGATATAATTTTTTTCTACGCCTTCACCGAGATCATATAAGGTACCCAGGTCAAACTGTGCTGCTGCATCACCGCTTTCAGCCAACTGTTTAACTGCTTTGTAATCTTGTGCATAAGTTGAGCATGAAAGGCAGGCAAAAAATATGAAAATGGATAGGTAATTATGTAATACAGGTAAGCTCATGGTGTTGTTTGCTCTTGAGTCGTGTTGTTTTACTTTGGTTACGACTGATTATTTTATTAATAAGTTAAAAAACAGAAAGACTCATGACACAACGTCATTTATGTAT
>CBDUPD010000692.1:0-1726 GCA_965368985.1 uncultured Spongiibacteraceae bacterium
ACCTCCGTTTTAATATAGAAACGATATCTCTAAATTTGGCTACCCGGAAAAGAAAAGTTATCGGATGATATAATCAAGTCTCAATTGTAAATGTCATTTTACCCAGCTCACCAAAGTTTGCTGTATAAGCACATGGGCCAGCTTCTTGCATATTGATGAGGCTACCCGTAATAACAATCTGATTTTTTTGAATACTGTAACCCTGGTCAGACAAATGATTCACCATCCATAACAAAGCTTCCCATTGCCCCCCCATAACATTACTACTTTTTCCTTTAGCGAGAAGATCTGCACCACAACTTAATGAAACATCAATATTATCAATATCTACAGGAACAGGCTGCCATTCACCAATTATAAATTTATAAGCCAGGGCATTATTAGCAATAATATCCAGGCCATTATAATCAGTTGAGGGAAAACTGATATCAGGCAACTCTACTGCCGGAGCAACAGCATCAATACTTTGTTTTAGCTCCTCAAGGGTCATGCCTTTATGCGTTTCTTTTATAAACCTGTAAGCAATCTCTTGCTCAAGCATTAATTTATGAGCACCGTTACTCTGTATGAGTAATCCATCACCAGAAAGTGGCTCATTGATTAACACACCTGAAATAGGGCCTGACAAACCATACTTTTGTGCGGAACTCTCTCTGGTCAAACCCGCTTTATAGCCAATAATTTTTTCACCTTTGGAGACACTGTTTTTTACATAGGCTTTTTGTAAATTGTAGGCTTTTTTAAGATTCAGGTTTCTATACTTTGAACTAAAAATAACCGCTTCCTGTGATTTTTTAATTTTTTTATCAGCGCTGTCGATTTCATTTAAAGCCAGCCCGGAACTTGCATAAGAAACCAATGATATAAATACAATCGATAGATATAACAAAGGAGTATTGTTCTTCATAAGTAACCTGATTGTTTTGGAATTATTACTGTAAAAATTTCATGCGAAATCTATCACAGTTCAATTCATATAGCTTCAAAAAGGAGTAAAAAAAAAACTACTTATAACATTTTGTAATGAACGCATTGAAAAATGACTACTTAACTCATAAGCAAATACATACTTTCAAGCAGGTAAAAATAAAACATGACAAGTCTTAAGAATTTAAGCCTGGAGCAGACCTTGAACAGGGTTACATTCACAAATGTTGAGAATAAAACATTCTTTCGGACAACAAAAATATCACGCAATATGTAATTTATTATACTGCGTGATGCTCAATTCCTAACAGCAAGATGTAGTTTTAGCCGGCGGACAGCATGATGATTGTTTATCAAAAGGCAGGTCTACACCACAACAATCAAAAATACCCAGATGATTATTAAAATCACCGATAAATTCAAAATGTGATTTAAAACGGCCGGCCTGTAATAAGCGAAAAACGTTGCCCGAAACAGCTACTAATTCACCTGCTGTAAACTGATTGTATTTATCAAACACAAAGGTTGCAGCACAATTTTCAATAGTTCCTTTATACTTAACCTGCTGCCCATAATTTTCATTACTGAACTCAAGCTCATCCAATTTAAATAATCGATAAGTTGCCGAGTAAAAAGATGCTTCTCCCAGCTTTTGTTGTAACTCGTCATTCTCTACAGTTATGGGGCTGTCATTTACAAGACGAGGATCTTTAAAACCGGCTTGCTGTGCAGCTTGAATAAAATCATTCCAATAATAAGCTCCACTTAGGCACTCGCCATAAAGAACAGGGTCATTTCT
>CBDUPD010000693.1:0-1725 GCA_965368985.1 uncultured Spongiibacteraceae bacterium
GCACGGAGCTGACGCAGTCACAGGGAAAATAGGCCATTATTCAGAGGTTCCTTAGATTAAATCAGCAAAGTGCCGGGAATAATTACATGCTATCACTTTCAATCAAGCTGACCGCCTGAGGCAGCAACTCAGTTTCACCATCAAGCCAATGTATGTCTGACCCTCTACGCTGCATTTTACGGAACCAGGTATCCTGCTTTTTTGCAAAATTATGAATCGATGAATTTAATTTCTGGAACATATCATTTTTATTTAACTCGCCTTGAAGATACTGGGCAACATAACGGTACTCCAGACCATAAAAGTTTAATGTTTCCCAGCTCACGCCGCCATCATGTAAACTTTGAACTTCTTCTATCAAGCCTGTTTCAAGTCGCTGTTTCAAGCGCAGGGTAATTCGCTGCCTGAGTTTTGTCCTGTCCCATTGAATACCAATGATGCATGGTGTAATTAACGGAAACTGTGGCAAAAATTTATTTTCCTGCCGCTGTTGTTTTAGTTTTGCTTCAGCAATTTCTATTGCCCGCAACAGGCGTTGCCTATCTTGCATGTCTGTGGTGTTGTGCTGTTCCGGCTTAAGTTGCAGCAACATCTCCACCAAATCATCATCTGTTTTTGACTCAAGCTTTTTACGTAACTCTGTATTTTCCGGAACAGCAACCAGTTGATAACCATTCAATACTGCATCAATATAAAGCCCGGTACCTCCTGCAAGTATCGGCAACTTTCCACGGGATATAATCTCATTAAATGCCACAATAAAGCGCTGCTGAAATTCAAACACATTAAATTCATAACCGGGGTCGACGATATCAATCAAGTGGTAAGGTATATCGCCATACTCTTCAAGATCTTTACCGCTGCCAATATCCAGGCCTCTGTATACCTGCCGTGAGTCTGCAGAAATAATTTCACCGTTATATGTATTGGCTAATTGTACTGCCAATGCCGTTTTACCCGAGGCTGTTGGCCCAACAATAGCAAGCAGGTTAAAGCTGTTTTTTTTGTCACTGGCCATTAGATCTACCATTCATCTATTCGGGTGCTATTTTATCAGGCAATAAAAAAGACTACATATATTTATGCAGTCTTTTGAAGAAGATGTATTTTCAAGACATTAAAACAACTTACGACACTTCAGTATTTATTGCATCAAGTATTCGTCTCAGGGCGTTTAGCTTTAAAGGCTTTGCTATATGGCTATCCATTCCTGACCGAAGACATTTGGTGATATGTTCTGGTAATACATGCGCTGTCAACGCACATATTATCATGGGTGAGTTTTCTCTAACTGATTCCCACTGCCTTATTTTCTTTGTCGCCTCATACCCATCCATTTTTGGCATTTCACAATCCATAAGTACAAGATCAAACTGGCGGCCATGCTCACATACAATTTCTACTGCAGCTTCTCCATCAGAGGCAACGCAGGTTTGTGCGCCAAGTTTATGCAAAAATTCTTTTGTAACAATCTGGTTAACCAGATTATCTTCAACCAATAATACGCGCAAATGCGAATAATCCACATTATTGTCATTTCGTGTATTAAACGTCACCGGTGTTTCATCAATTAAAAATTTGATAGAAAAATGAAAACTTGAGCCTTGCCCCTGCTCACTGTCAACAGCAATCTCGCCACCCATTAATTCAACAAGTCGCTTGCATATTGCCAGTCCAAGTCCTGTGCCTCCATAATATCTTGTTGTCGATTCTTTTGCTTGTTCA
>CBDUPD010000694.1:0-1723 GCA_965368985.1 uncultured Spongiibacteraceae bacterium
TTTTCACCTAACTGGCGAAACGCATCAGTAATAAGTTGCAGATCATCTTCTGCATGCCTGATCTCTACGATAAAACCCAGTTTTTCAAGCTCGGCTTTCAACATTGGCGAGTTTGAATTATATATCTGTCCGGGCTTCAATGCCGTTCCCGGCTCAACCAATTCATCACCCGTAGATAACAAACCAACCCTCAATGTGACATAAACTTCAATCGTAGCAATACCCAACGATGCCAATAAACCAATATGCCCGGGCTTAAGCAAGGTACCTTGTGTAATTATTTTTTGCCCCTCGGTAATATCCTCACCGCGACGACGAATATGCAAACCAGGTCCCGAAAGCTCGTTAATAGTCACCTGTTCATCATTGTAATCACAATTTTCTTGCGGCACTACAGTATCAGCACCTTCAGGAATAACGCTACCTGTAAATAACCTTACTGCAGTACCAGCCTGCAATGGCTCTGGCGCCATGCCGGCAAAGACTTTTTGAGAAACTGGCAAAGTGGATGAGTTAGCATGATCTGCTGCCATTAAGGCAAAGCCATCCATTGCCGAGTTATCATGAGGAGGGACATCACAGGGAGCAAAAATATCAACAGCCAGAACACGGTTACAAGCTTCATTAATGTTTATCAATTCTTTATTTTCGGTAACATCTACCGCAGCCAGCAGCTTGGCTCTGGCCTCATCAAAACTTAACATTTTTTTTCCTTCAAGATAAAAACTACCGTGCGCCGCCAGAGAAAAAAGGGCATTAACCGCCGGTTACATTCATAAAGCGCACAACCTGATGACCATCATCATTCTCAACATCAAATTTATGTGCTTCCGGCTTGCACGAAAGTGCATTAACTATTGTTGTCTTAAGGTCTTCAAGAGGATTTTCAGATGTGCGTACCAGAGCTCGCAAATCAACAGCTGAATCATCACCCAGACATAATACCAACTCACCTTTACGTGTAAGCCTTACACGGTTACAGGTATCACAAAAATTATTACTGTGTGGTGAAATAAAACCAACTTCTGTTCTGGTATTAGGTATGGAAAAATAATGCGCCGGACCCGACTGCATTAATTTTTTCGTTTGTGGCACCAAATTAAAGCGCTCGTTTAACTGCACTTTAATTGTTTCGTTAGAAATATATTGCTCTGAACGACTATATCCATCCATATCACCGAGAGGCATCTCTTCGATAAACGCAATATGAATACCTTTTTCAATAGAAAAATCTACCAGATCAGAAACCGTATTTTCATTAAACCCTTTTGAGACAACTGCATTTAACCGTATCCGCTCTATACCGGCATCAATAGCAGCATCAATTCCCTGCAATACCTGCTCAAGCTTACCCACACGAGTAATTCTGGAAAACACCTCGGGATCTATAGAATCAAGACTGATATTCAGCTGTTTAACTTTTGATTTTTTAATCCAGTCTATCTTTTCAGCAAGCAATGCTCCATTTGTAGTAATAGCTATGCGCTCAAGACCATCATGCTTACTAATAGCTGAAAGCAAGGGTCCGAATTCAGGAAAGATCAACGGCTCGCCGCCGGTTAAACGAATTTTTTTAATACCCAGCTCAACAAACGCCTGACATATTAACTCTAGCTCAGCAGTATCAAGATTTTCACGCCTGGGCGCAAACTGCATATCTTCAGGCATACAATAAGTACAACGAAAGTTACAGCGGTCTGTTAAAGAGACGCGTAAATAATCA
>CBDUPD010000695.1:0-1722 GCA_965368985.1 uncultured Spongiibacteraceae bacterium
GTTAGCACTCTCTATTGTCGAGTCTGCGACTGAGCGTGATATAAAAACAGAAAAGGTTGAAAATTTCTCAGCTATTGCAGGGCATGGCGTTGAAGGGCAAGTAATGGGAAGCCATTTGCTTTTTGGTAATGAAAAACTCATGCGTGATCGGAATATTGAAGTTGGTGATGTCATTGAAGCTGCACAGCAAATGGCTAGTGAGGCAAAAACACCAATGTATTTGGCGGTGAATGACCAACTGGCTGCGATTATTGCTGTAGCAGACCCTATTAAAGAAGACTCAATTTCAGCGATCAAGCGCCTGCAAAATAATGGAATCCGGGTAGTCATGTTGACAGGCGATAATCGGGCAACGGCAAAGGCTGTAGCAGAAAAAGTGGGAATTACTGAATTTATGGCAGAAGTTCTACCTGAAGAGAAAGCCGATAAGGTTACTGAATTGCAGATGCAGGATGAAATTGTCGGTATGACAGGAGACGGTATTAATGACGCTCCAGCTCTGGCGTTAGCCAATGTTGGCTTTGCTATTGGTACGGGCACGGATGTAGCGATTGAAAGTGCAGACATAACCTTGATGCGTGGTTCGCTACATGGCCTTGCCGATGCGATAGCGGTTAGTAAAGCTACATTGAGAAACATCAAACAAAATTTATTTGGCGCATTTATTTATAACGTAGCTGGTGTACCTATTGCAGCTGGAGTGCTCTATCCATTCTTTGGAATTTTGTTAAATCCGGTTATAGCCGGAGCGGCCATGGCTTTTTCTTCGGTAACCGTTGTGAGTAATGCCAATCGCTTACGATTCTTTAAGCCACAAGAACATTAACAGGAGTGATATGACATGATGATAATTAATATTTTGGGCGTTTTACTTATTGCGTTAATCGTTTGGTGGTTTTGGCTTTATAAACCTCGTGAGGTATCAGTGTCTGATAACGGCATTATCGTGACAGTCGTTGATGGAGTATATCAGCCCTCAAGAATCAAGTTAGTTTCTGGGCATGAGGCTACGCTCAATTTTGAACGTAAAGATGAATCACCTTGTGCTGGAACAGTTCTGTTTCCAGATTTGAATATAAGTGAAGATTTACCTTTGGATAGAAATAAAGCCATTACTTTACCGGCTCTGGATAGCGGTGAATATGCTTTTCATTGTCAGATGCAGATGTATCGTGGCACGTTAATAGTTGAGTGAGGAGGATGCTATGCCTATTAAGAAGATCATAGCGATTATTGACCCAATGCAATTAGTGGCAATAGAAAAGGCGTTGGGGTCACACGGTGTTACAGGATTTACCATTTTCCCAGTAAAAGGAAGTTATTGTAATACCTTTTCTAAAAATGGGCTCGTGTCTCATATTCAAATTGAACTTTATACCGCTGAGCAACATGCTTTACCCATTGCTGAGTTGATTATGCAAACCGCTGATGTCGGTGTCGATGATGAAGGGATTATTGCTATTCAGTCAGTTGAAGAGTTGTTCCGAGTCAAAGGGCAGACAACAATCAAGCAAGATGAATTAAAGTTTTTCGAGGTGAGTCATGGATAAACAACAAGATGTTTTCTGGTTTACACCGAAGGGAATTGCTGCGATAGGTCTCATTGGTGCTGTAAGCTATTTTTTATTTATTGAGCATCGTCAGCATTTATTCGAGTTCTTACCTTATTTAATCCTGCTACTTTGCCCGTTAATGCATGTCTTTATGCATGGAAAGCATGGA
>CBDUPD010000696.1:0-1709 GCA_965368985.1 uncultured Spongiibacteraceae bacterium
AACAATCAATGGAATATCATTAACTGGAGTTATAATCACTTCACCGACCAAGTCTCCATTAGCCGGATTATAAGATTTCAACATTCCAGTCATTAACAAGTTCCTACTGTTAGGTAGCCTTATAAACAGGAAAACATTTAAAAATTATTTAACATTTTCTTTTAATGAATTTAATAGTGCAACGTAAATATCCTGACAAAATTCAACGGCATCTTTTGTATCTGAATCCCAAATCGATGACCACTCAACAAAGGTACCTCCACCTTCAGTAACTGGGCTTAACTTAATACAACCGGTATAATACTGAACGTCTTTTTTTGATACCGGAGATGGCCCATCATCAATGGAATATTCGATAACATATTCTATATCATCTATTCGAGTTAACGTTTCTTTGAACACTTTATTTAAAACTCTTTTTGCTCCAGCCTCTGTAGCAGAAAAATCCCCCACTGCTGTACAACTGGAAATAACATCAGGCGCCCATGACATATCATGAAAATTTGAAACCTTTTCCCAAACAGTATCAATAGGTGCTGTTACAACAATAGACTGATAAGTAGATGGCATTTACCACTCCTTTATTACGTGAAAAATTACAGGCAATTGAGTAAGTAATGTAGTGTATCGTCAGAAAAAACACCAGAACAGCATTAAAAGTTTCAATAGACTTAATCTGAGATTAGACAACTTCTTTAAGGTTACGAGGATCAAGCGAGGCGCCTGGTTTAATCAAGCGTATTTTTTCGAAGTTGTTATTCGGGTCATTTAAAACGATATCAGATAAGGGTTTGGCATTACGTGCAGCCATTTCTCTCTCTGCGGGTAGAGTTTCATAGAGAGTATTACGTAACCTGGGCACTCTTCCTATATCGTGAATAATAGCCTCAAGCCTGGCCACACCCAACTCCTCACCATGCGCAGCACCGGCAGAACGGGTAATGGATTCATTCATCAGGGTGCCACCCAAATCATTAGCGCCAGCCTTTAATGCTACCTTCGCTCCCTCTTCACCCAATTTAACCCAGGATGTTTGAATATTGTTTATATACGGATATAAGCTTATACGCGCAATAGCATGCATCAATATTGTCTCACGCAGGCTTGGGCCTTTACGTGATTCAGATTTAAGATAAATAGGTGATTCACTGGCCACAAACGGTAACGGAACAAGTTCGGTAAAACCACCTGTTTCAATTTGCAGGTCTCTCACACGAATGAGATGACGTGCCCAATGCTGGTAATTATCAACATGACCAAACATAATCGTTGCAGTAGATCGAATACCCAATGAATGAGCAACTCTCATAACTTCAAGCCACTGTTCTGTATTGATTTTGTCTGAGCATAATATCTCACGCACTTCATCATCTAACACTTCAGCTGCTGTACCTGGCAATGTGCCTAGCCCTGCTTCTTTTAGCTGAATCAAAAATTCTTCAAGACTTAAACCTAATGTAGCTGCACCCTGCCAAATCTCAAGAGGTGAAAAAGCATGAATATGCATATCAGGAACAGCTTGCTTCACTGCATGGCAAATATCAATGTAATTATTACCATCATAAGATGGATGTATACCACCTTGCATACACACTTCTGTAGCGCCACGAGCCCACGCTTCATTAGTGCGCCGCTGAATTTCTTCCGGATTCAAATCGTACGGTTTACCACGTAAATTGTCGCTTAGCTTACCTTTTGAAAAAGCACAA
>CBDUPD010000697.1:0-1709 GCA_965368985.1 uncultured Spongiibacteraceae bacterium
TGATTAAACAGCGCTGGCAGGATGCGACAATTCGCCGCTTATCTACCGGAATAGACCAAAATCCATATCCCGTTCTGATTACGGATACGAAAGGCAAGATTCAGTATGTCAACCGGGCTTTACTGAAACAACTGGATATACAGAAAAAGAGTCTATAGGTAAGAACCAGATAGAGTTTAGTGCAGAACAAGCCCCATCTGAAACATTTAAAAAGATTTGGCGACAACTTGCTCGTGGTGATGCCTGGCGTGGTGAGCTTATAAGCCGACGCAAAGATGGCTCTCACTACACTGAATTTGCCATGATTTATCCAGTACGCAATAGTCAAGGTAAGATTATTAACTATGTGGCGCACAAAGAAGATATAACCCTTAAAAAGATTGCAGAAGAAAAAATTCATCAGTTATCAAATTATGATCAATTAACAGGCCTCTTAAAACGAGAGATCCTGGAAGAGCGTCTGCAGCAACTGTTAGATGATAGCTTCAAACAAAAACAAGCCATGACAGTTCTGTGGCTCGGTCTTGATAACTTCAAGGCCATTAATGATTCACTCGGCCACCAGCTCGGTGATTTGATTTTGATTGAAATAGCCAACCGCCTTCGTTTCGAATTCGGTAAACAATCCATCATTTCACGCGTCAGTGGTGATACCTTTGCTGCTATTCTACCTTCAACTAATCAACACAGTGCGGCAATTACTGCAAAAAATATACTGGAAGTCGTTCAACGCAAAATCAAATTCAATTCTCATATATTCTCGGTCAGCGCCTCCATTGGTCTAGCTATCTCACCCAATGATGGAAAAAGTGCAGATAAGTTAATTATTTGTGCAGAGACTGCGATGTATCGCGCCAAACATGATGGCCGTAATACGTTCAGATTCTTTGCCCAAGAGATGCAGGAACACTCACTACGCTCTCTACAACTATCTGCGGCATTAAAAGAGGCTTTAACCAATAACCAGTTCCATTTGGTTTATCAGCCACAAATGAATTTAGATGACAACTCAATGGTTGGTGCTGAAGCCTTACTACGCTGGGAGCACCCTGAGTGGGGAGCTATCTCACCGGGTGAATTTATTCCTTTGGCTGAGCAGAACGGTATGATTGTGCAGATTGGAGACTGGGTTATTAAACAAGTTGCTCAACAACAAAAAGAATGGCTAGCAAAAGGCTTCTCAGCTTTTACGGTTGCAGTAAATATATCTGCATTACAGTTTCATCAACCCGACTTAGTCGATAAAATTACAAACTTAGTACACAACTCTGGCGTCACTCCCCGTAATATTGAGATTGAACTTACTGAAGCCGTAGCATTAAAAGATCCCGAAGCTGCCGGTAAAACAATTGATGCATTAAGTCATGCAGGATTTAAAGTTTCTATCGATGACTTCGGAACGGGTTACTCATCAATGAGCTACCTCAAGCGGTTTGCAGTCAACAAACTCAAAATTGACCAATCGTTTATTAAAGATATTGTTGCTGACATTGATGACCAGGCAATCGTTACAGCAATTATTCAAATGGCGCATAGTCTGCATAAAACAACGATTGCTGAAGGGGTCGAAACACAAGAGCAACTGGAATTGTTACGAAAAAAAGGATGTGAAGAAATTCAAGGTTACTGGTATAGTCGTCCACTTACCGCACAACAATTCGAAACATTTTTACAACCTAAAGAACCGCAAGAATCTGATGAGCTGCTAG
>CBDUPD010000698.1:0-1705 GCA_965368985.1 uncultured Spongiibacteraceae bacterium
TATGGGCGCACTGTCGGCACTGGTTGTTTCTCCTTGTGTTTCTGCGCCGCTTGCAGGTGCTCTGGTGTATATCAGTAGTACTGGCGATAAGTTGATAGGGGGTTCGGCTCTGTTTGTACTGGCGATTGGTCTGGGAATGCCGCTAATTGCTATTGGTGCTGGCGGTGGCAAGTTGGTACCCAAAGCAGGGGCATGGATGAATCATGTGAAAGAGTTTTTTGGTGTTATTCTGTTGGCAGTTGCCATATGGCTTATTTCTCGAGTACTACCTGGATATATAACACTCTTATTATGGGCCTTGCTATTCATATTTTATTCGATTCATACAGGGGCGCTTGAGCCTGTTCAGGGCAAATTGGGTAGCATGAAAAAAGCGACCAGTTTTACCCTGCTGTTTTATGGTTGTGTTCTGTTTGTCGGTGCTTTTACAGGAGGTACAAGTCCATTACAGCCGTTGATTATAAATAGTGCTAAAACGTCAGCGTCTACTATTGAAAGCAATTCAGAAGGTGTCAAATTTGCACGAGTGGCTAGTTATGATGATTTACAGTCAGCGATTAAAACAGCAAACACTCAACAAAAGCCGGTAATGTTAGACTTTTATGCTGATTGGTGTACTGCATGTATTGATATGGAAGAGCACGTGTTTAGCCAGCAGAGTGTTAATGAAGCGCTTGAAGACTATACGCTGTTACAGATAGATTTAACCAAAAACTCAAAAGATAATCAGAAAGTGCTTGATGAATATGGACTTTTTGGCCCTCCAAGCATTCTGTTTTTTGATATTAAAGGTAATGAAATTCAGGATAGAAGAATCCAGGGTGAATTGAGTGCCGAGAATTTTATTAGCCATGTAAAAGATAGTGTGAATACCTGCGCTTATAAAGTCTGCTGATAGAGCAAATATTATTCATAGCTTCCCTGGCAATGGCAGGTTGCTGAAATTCTACCTGCGTTGCCTTGCTAGGCCAGCCTCAATAACAAATTTCAATTACCTGCCAGTGACTGTTCGTACAATCGATGTGAACCTATTCACAAGAATTCCTGCATTATAGAAAAATTATCCTCCCTTAAGTTTGTGTTAAGTCTGACCATAGATACTAACAATAACAAAGAAATGTGAGATGAGATGGAATATGAATACCTTAACTACAAATACAATGATTAATGATACAGCCCTGCAGCCGGCGATCACTGCTTATCATATTGAACAGTTTTTAAAGTCACAGCATGTAAAACTTGAGAAGCAAGAAGTTCATACCTTGAAAAAGTGTTCTGATCATGGTGTTGAGATGATCCTGGAAACTATTGGTAGCACGCATCCTGAAAGAGAGCGGTTAGAAAGCTTTATCAAGCATGTTTTTTATCATCACCATAATGCAAGCCTGAAAGCGTTGATGCCAACTTTAATGGCCGCTACTGATGATGCTGACCAGGTAAATATTGCAGTAGGTATTAGAAGAATCTGTGACGAATCTATTTTTCTGGAGCAATATCTTGATAAGCCAATTCATCAGCTTATCAGTCACATCGCTGAAAAAAACATCTGTCGTCAGAAAATAGCAGAAGTTGGAAATCTGGCATGTACTTCATCTGGGGCTAGTAGAAAATTAATTACCTTGTTAGTGCATTACTTCGATTCAGAAAATGTTGAATGGGCAGTTTGCACTGGCACCAGTGCTGTGCGAGCCATTCTTAAAAAACT
>CBDUPD010000699.1:0-1697 GCA_965368985.1 uncultured Spongiibacteraceae bacterium
TACCAAAAAGGATGGAGAGTATGTTCATCAGCTTTGTCCGGATGCTTTTAATTGAAAATTAATGTTAAAGGGGATAACCCCTATTATCCCTAACGGTAATGATTTAGCCTGAAGTAAAGACGATGATGCTGATGAAATGCCCGATTTAAATAGAGCCAACATATACACATACCAGATTAGTCAAAGGGCATAGAGTAAAATTTTTTAAATTTAATGCTTTTTCATTCATCACAGATGCATTTTTTGTGATTGCCGAACTTGACCCCGGTGCGCCAATGCGTAATATCAATATGATATTTATTCGATGCAATTAAGTGTCTCTTCATGAGGTCAGGTCATGAGTGGTGCATTAGCCATATTTCCCCTTTGAGGTCAGAAATTTTATCGATTAATGCCCGATTTTTACCTATGATTTTTCGAAAAAAACAATAGCGGTTAAGCAGGGAAAGAGTTGAACAATAGAAGCAGATTTTTGTCTAATATTTGATGGATTATAAGTTTAGGGTGTAGGTATGTTTGATATAAGTGCTTGTAATGTAGAGCGAACAAAAGACCATAATTATTTGGTCACTTGGCGCGCCCTGCCTTCAGAGCAGCAGTTGTCGGGTGATAAAGTTGCCATTTATATGTCAGAAACCCCCGATCATTTCTATGCCGGTACCCACCTTGGCATTCCTGTTGCCTATGCAACAAATCATATTGTATTGATTCCCAATCCGGATATTGGAGTAAGGCATTATTTTTATTTGCAGTCAGACAAGGGCGAAGCAGTTATTTTGGCTGAACGTCAGTTATCTTTGCAGGGGGCTCCAAACTTCAGGGATTTAGGTGGCTATGAGACTCAATGTGGGCGCCGTTTAAAATGGGGTAAGCTATATCGCTCAGGTAAATTGTCTGAACTAACAGAATGGGATATAGGTTATATTAATCGTCTGGGTGTTTCTCTCGTTTGTGATTTTCGTAAAGAGATAGAACGAGAGCTTGAGCCAACCTGGTTGGGGGAAGAGCATTCGCATACTTATGCAGGCCTGGCTGTTACTCCAGGTAGTTCTGAAAGTTTTATAACGAATCTTCATAATGGAATTATTGCAGTTGATGATGCTGCCGGTTTTATGAAAGAGATCAATCGAGATTTTGTTATTAATCAGATGCCTCAATATGCCGAGATGTTTCGATTATTGTTGTCCGGTGAACAACAGCTACTCATTCATTGTGCTTCGGGTAAAGACCGCACCGGATTTGGTGCTGCCTTGCTACTGGATGTACTCGGTGTAGAAGAAGACATTATTATTGATGATTACCTTTTGACGAATACTTATCTGCCAGCTGATCAAGAGATTAAACGGTTGTCCAATACATTCACTGATAGTACGGGTAAGCCAGTTTCTGATGATGTGTTACGACCTTTGCTGGAATTGCGCCCTGAATATCTTGGTGCTTGTTTTGATGAAATGAAAAAACGTTACGAGTCAAAACAGCACTTTTTTGAGTCGGCCCTGAATCTGGATGATTCCAGTATAAAGGTATTGAAAGACCGTTATTTGGAATAGTTTATAGAAAAAATAAAAGGTGTTGTTTATTGAAACAGTCGATATGTTATATCGCATAAGCCAATATCAGGGTTAGTTCTCCTGTCATAATGCAGGTCTCCTCAGTTAAGGAGGTAATTTCAAGTACTCTGCGACCAGATAATTCTA
>CBDUPD010000700.1:0-1694 GCA_965368985.1 uncultured Spongiibacteraceae bacterium
TGGTCTTGCACAAAAAGCCCCGCAGAAGTTATTTCACTTTCTTTTGATGAATAGGGAAAGCTGCCATCAAGCTTAAATTGCTGATTCACACCCAGACCTGTCGCCTCAGCAATAACGGTTGGCAAGTTGTTTTTTACTGATGCTGGAGGTGCAAAAGGGTCATACCAGGTAGTTATCGCATATCGTTTCAACGCCCAACCCAATGCCTGATCATAAACACTGGAGCTTACATTCAGATAGGTATCACCTAACGCAAATATCTCTTTGCTATACAGATTATTGATATTGTTATCAAAAGTCTCATCAACATAACTAACACCCATCAACACCTCATGCGTCATATCAAACCATTCAATCTCACCATTCACATAATATTCAGCACTGATTTTTTTTGCTTCTGTCTTTTGCTCAAAGGGTTGCTGGTAAAAATGTACCCTGTCATCTTTCCACAATGGTATCTCGATATTAGTACCCGTAAAAAACAGCGGTACTACAGGGTGATCAAAGGGAAAGACTTCTTTAAACTGATCTTCAAGATTCACATTGCTTACAGAAAGTCCGGCAACTGACAGGTATAGGTTATCCAGCAGTATCGGAGTCAGCTCTGAATTTTCAGGGTCAAAATAGGTATTAACCAATATAAAGAAATCGGAGTAATAGGTGATCTCCTCTTCACTCTTCCCCAGATACAACATTGCTGTTGATTCCCAATTATCATCGAACCGGGAATGAAAACTCATCTGAAAATCCACAACGCGTGAAGTACGCGGCTCTTTTTCATCGGCACCAGAAGTAGGATAAAACTCAGGCTGCCTTGTAGTATTTGATGAATAAATCGGGTAAACCAGATCAAACGTTGTTTTTATAGCTTGCAGGTCAAACGATGTAACCAGCCCTAATCGATCAAACAGATCAGCAATGGCCGCCGCTCTCCCATCAGAGTCATAGGGACGCAACCCTCTTCCATAAATCTGTTTCTGCTTAAGGTATTCAAATGACCATCTTAATTCACTACCATTTTCAAACTGGTAAGAAAAATCAGGTGCAAACTGAATTTGCTCTGTTTCATACTTGCTATCATTATTGTTTTCCTGGCGATAATAGAAATTACTACGATGAAGAAAATTTTCACTAAACGGCAGATTCAAATCAACACCAAACTCACTATCCAGGTTTCCTGCCTTCACAGACATGCGGGTAAAGATATCATTTTTCGGCAGCTTAGAAATCAGGTTGATGACTCCACCAGCCTCACCGTAACCATATAATGATGAGTTAACACCCTTGGCAATTTCAATGCCCTCAATATTTTGCAGTGGTCGCGGCATAACACCATTACTCACCACTGAGTGCCCATCCTTCAATACAGCAGATGGCGGTAGATTAAACCCCCTGATATTCATACTACCTCTATCATTAATAACACTAACCGATGAATAATCACGCAGGGCTTCTGTTAGTGTTGTGTTACCCCTGTCATAAAATAGCTGCTGTGTTATTCCTTCAAGCGACTTTGGTATTTCTATGGTATCAACATAGGTTTTGGTCGCCGTTGAAGGTGCGGCATCACAACAAAATGCTGTATGACGCTCACCAACAGTAATCACTTCGGCAAAATGGATATTTTTCTTGATGGGTGGCAGCTTGGCTGGATTATCTTCAGGCTCGGGAATGATAACAATAACATCGCCCGC
>CBDUPD010000701.1:0-1678 GCA_965368985.1 uncultured Spongiibacteraceae bacterium
AAGCATGCGTACAGCAAGTACGGTAGGAATCATGGGGATTAATACCAGATCGGCAGCATGTAACAGGCTTTCATTCGATACCGTTAAACCAGGGGGACAATCAACAAAGATATAATCATATTCATCCATAAGAGGTGCCAATAACTTCTCGACAAACTTATTGCTGCCCTTTGCTTCAGCAGCCTTAACATCCAACAGACGCATACTGATATCAGAAGGTAAGATATCAAGATTCTCATAAGGTGAAGGAACTACCTTGTCCACAATATGACGTTTGGTTGGGGATTTCTCCATATCCTTCACTACAGACTTCAAACCGCCTTTCAAATGGGCTTCTATATTCAGCAAATAACCGGCAGCCCCTTGATGATCCATATCCCATAACAGGGTTTTATTACCTGAAGCTGATGAAAGGTATGCCAAATTAACTGCAGATGTTGTCTTTCCAACTCCACCTTTAATATTGAACACTGCTATGAGTTTCGCCATAAATCCCTCGACTCACTTTTTTATTATTAGACAATTAGTCTAGGATTAATCTGCAACTGCTGCAAATATATACTGATATTCCTGAGAATCATGTCATAAACATACTAAATACGCGGTTTAATACCCTAAACCGCAAAATAACGGATATTTCACCTTAAACAACACTAAAAATCTTTTATTTCATACGCTTATCTATAAAATGATTGCCTCTATGCTTAACAATATCAAAATTATTCTCATCCAGACCTTTCACCCCGGAAATATCGGTGCAGCTGCGCGTGCCATGAAAAATATGGGGCTTTCACAGTTGGTTTTGGTGAATCCTGTGAACTTTCCCAGCGAAGAAGCCACATCCAGAGCAGGTCAGGCAACCGACTTACTGGAAAACGCCATTATTGTTGGAAGCCTGCAAGAAGCAATTGCTGATTGCTCACTCGTCATAGCGACCAGTGCCCGTGACAGAACCATTCCCCTACCCGCTCTTAATGCCAGAGAAGCAGGTGAACAACTGGTACAAGAAAGCGGCAAAGCCAATGTCGCTCTGGTATTTGGCCGTGAGCGTATGGGGCTACATAACACCGATATTCAACAATGCCATATGCAGGTTAACATCGATGCCAACCCGGTTTACCCGGTACTGAATATAGCCCAGGCTATTCAGATTTTATGTTACGAGATCTATCAAGCCAGCATTAACCGAATAGAAGTCGATACTCACCATGACAATAACGACAGTGACTACCCGTTAAATAAAGAACTGGACTCCTTCTATAAGCACCTTGAAGATACGTTAACAAACAGTCAATTTATTGATAATAGTCAACCTGGCAAGGCCATGGAAAATTTCAGAGCCCTGTTTCGAAGAGCGAGACCCACCTCAAAAGAGTTAAAACTATTAAGAGGTGCACTGTCTTCGCTTAATTAAGCCTCACAGATAATTTCTTTCATGAACCAGACAGACACATCAATATCACAAAAAGAAGAGCCCTATATTCCTGGTGAAGTCGGTGTGTGGATAATGATCATGGGTGACATGATGGTTTTCACCATGTTGTTCTCTGTATTCATGTTCTATCGGGCAAATGATCTGGAAACCTATCTGGCATCCCAACAATACTTAAACCAGAACTATGGCGCCATTAACACACTGTTTTTATTAACCAGTTCGTTGTTTGTGGTTCTGGGGTTG
>CBDUPD010000702.1:0-1665 GCA_965368985.1 uncultured Spongiibacteraceae bacterium
AACAATAGCCATGATCAAGCCAAAAATTTTCGAGGCATTTGCAATGTCGACAAGGGTATATCCCATATCATGATAAAAAACGTTGGCAAGAACCCCTAAAACGATATCAGAAATACGATACAAACCAATCAAGGCCAGCAGCAACCATGCAGTTTTACCCCCATAATTCTCAAAAAAGCTCTTCACTGGCGCAATATAACTGAATTCAACCACTTCCTTACGAGCTATATGACAGGCAACAGCTATTCGCGCAACAACAAAAGCAATAAAGCCTGCCCCAATGAGCCGAACAGCTTCAACAATAAAGTTGGCCACATGACTATTATTGAACACCTCTTTCAACACCAACTTGATATCAGCACTCACTCCCGAAGAATAGAAAAAGCAGCTAATAAAAGCAGAGACAGATAATAAGAATACAATGACAAGACGAATATAATCAGTTGTTAAAAAATGATCTTCTCGCTCGGGCACACAAGGTTCATGAATAACGAGTGTTGTAATAATCCCCACCAGCATGAATAACGACATGCAGTGATATGTTATCTTCCATGCCTCATAGCTATATAACTCTTTGGTTGTACCAAAGTAACTGGCCAGGTATAAAGCAACTGCACCAGCCACAATCATACCAATGCGATAACCTGCGATATAACTGGCGGACATCATGCCTTGCAGATCTGCATCTGCAGCTTCAATTCTGTATGCATCAATTACAATATCCTGAGAAGCCGAGCTGAATCCAAGCAATACAGCTCCGATAGCCATGAGTGTCACTTGGTCAGCAGAAACTGAAGGATCAGTCATTGCCATAAGAGTAATTGCCAGAACCACACCCAATTGTGCAAGCAATAGCCATGATCGCCTTATTCCCAGCATGCGAGTTAGAAAAGGTAATGGTAAACGATCAATCAGTGGAGCCCAGACAAATTTAAAAGAGTACCCTAACGCAGCCCAGCTGAAATAAGTAACTGCCGACTTATTAATACCCGCCTCAAGCAGCCATAGGGACAAAGAGGAAAAGATCAGTAAAATAGGTAACCCTGCAGAAAACCCCAGAAATAGCATAATCACAACTTGCCTTTGACAGACAGCAAGCAAGCTTTCTTTCCAGCTATGTCGAATTTGCAGTTTATCCAGCAAACTGAATCCTTAGTAATATTATTATTTTCGCAATGTTCACGTTGCTTGCGTACAATAGAACAACTTGAAAATGAATCCTACGATTATATGAGCATTTTAGAAGTACGCGAACTCACCAAGCATTATAAACAGGTAAATGCCGTTAATGGTATTTCATTCTCTGTTGCGCCGGGTATTTGCTTTGGCTTATTAGGGCCAAATGGTGCAGGTAAAACCACAACCATAGAAATGATTGAAGGCATTACCGAACTAAGCTCAGGTGAAATCTTCTATAAGGGCAAGCCCCGTACGGCTAACTTTCACCAGGAAGCAGGCATACAGTTTCAACAGACCTCCCTGATGGATTACCTGACAGTCAAAGAAACACTCATCTTGTTTGCCAGCTTGTATAAAACCACTCTCCCCATTGATGAAGTCATTAAACTATGTGATCTTGAACCTTTTCTTGAGCAAAGGTCCACCCAACTTTCTGGTGGGCAACAACAGCGTTTATGTATTGCGCGTACCTTGGCAGTAGAACCA
>CBDUPD010000703.1:0-1661 GCA_965368985.1 uncultured Spongiibacteraceae bacterium
AGATAGAGCCACTATTTTTATGGTTTTAATTGACAGATGGGGTCATACCAACGCCTGCCACATGGGCCGAGGGGCGAAGCCCCGAAGGTCCAAGCAGCACAGCTGCTGAACATGCTGGCACTTGTTATAGCTTTTACTCGTAGTGTGTCCATAGACGCAAAATTTTTATTGCCTTTTCATATTCAATGACTTGGTAGACTATGCGGTGCTGAATATTTATTCTTCTTGAGTAAGCGCCATCGAGGTCACCGACCAACTTTTCATAAGGCGGAGGATTTTGATATGGATTATCTTCAATGATGGATAAAAGTTCTTTTGCTTTGTTTTTTAAGCCTGCAGAGGCTAATTTTTTTGCATCCTTCTTTGCTTGCTTAGTATAGTAAATATCCCACATTACCAATCAAGATCCTTATCACATTCATCTAAACCCGTATCCATTCCTTCACGGATAGACTCTCTCATTCCAGGCACTGATAAAAGAAAGAGAGTTTCATTTATTGAATTCCAATCGTCCTCTGCAAGAAGAACAGCATTACCTCTTTTTCCCGTAATAACAATAGGTTGGTGAGTTTTAGCTGTTTCATCAATTAAGTTGTAAAGCTTTGAGCGGGCTTCTGTTGCATTAAGAGTTGTCATAAATTTACCTCCTGATAATACAAGCGTACGCCTTTACGTACGATTTGTCAATGTAGGCTATAACGCCAAGCACACCGGCGAGCGAAGCGAAGTCCAGCACGAAGTGCGAGGTGCTGCGCCTTGTTAGGTGCTTTTAAATAATTGGTTACTACTTTAGCCAAAACCTGAACCCTGCACGTAAAGTTAAATAATTATTGTTGATACTTGGTATGAGTGTAAACCGAAGCTACCACAATAGAAACCTGATACTGCTTACCCCAAATATCTCACTAATGCGCACCAGAACGAACTGGAAAACATGGCAGCGATAACGTGATTATCGATGCTAATTTTCTATGGCACTATGCTACGTATCGCAACATACCATTATCATTTTTTCATCAATCAATCACTGCCACCTAACGCCGTGCGCACAGGCGAGGAGCGTAGCGACGAGTCCAGCCCGCTTGCGGGCGATTGTGACGCACCTTGTTATGCGCCACTGTGTATTAGCCATGTTGCTGGCCACAATAAGCTGAATATAAAGCTTATGATAGCAACATGTATTTTTGGTGTTTTATCAATAACTGCAATACCTGGCATATTTTTATGAACCCAAATATCTAAAGGTGCTTTATTTTTATATTTTGATCTTAAGCTATTTAAAACCCACTTATTTGTATTATAAGTAAGTGCCGGGATGTAACTAGTGAATTGCACTTTATTTGAATAATAGACTTTGTTATTTAATGAATATTTATATCTGGTTTTAAACGCAGGAAACTTAGCCCCACTTTCTGGATTGCTGCCCAAGAACTCTTTAAGTTCAATAACTTCTGATGTTGCTGGAATAAAATTTTTTGTAGAAAGAGATAAAAATATTAGTAACAAAGATGTAAAAAACAAATACCCAGAGACAAAAGAGCCTAGTAGCAAATCTTGCCAACTAAAAATCTCAAATGGGTAGTACATGATTCATATCATCCTTTTCGCATAACGCCTTGCTCACCTGCGTAGTAAGTTGGCATGTATTTTTGCTCCGCAAA
>CBDUPD010000704.1:0-1636 GCA_965368985.1 uncultured Spongiibacteraceae bacterium
ATTTACCTCGCTATATTATGGAATTGATGGCATTCGGCTCCATCATATTCCTGGTACTTTATCTGGTAAAAAGCTATGAAGGAGACTTGGGAGCAATACTCCCGTCTCTGGCCATTTATGCACTAGCCGGCTTCAAAATTCTACCTGCATTTCAACAAATATACACAAGCCTTGCATCTATTCGCTCTGGCATCCCCTCTTTTGAAGCAATAAGAGATGATTTATATAACAGCCTTGATAAAGACTACAACTCTCAACATACCTATAACTCGAAAGAGCATTTGCATGTTAACAACAACATCTCTTTGAAAAATGTTACTTTCACATACCCCAATAAAGAAACAGCTGCACTCACAAACATTACTCTTGAAATACCCGTCAATAAAGTTATCGGTATTGTCGGTTCTACAGGCTCCGGCAAATCAACAATAGTCGATCTCATTCTAGGGTTAATTCGCCCGGACTCAGGCGAATTATGTATTGATGAAACCCCCCTTACACCAGATAACCTTCGCTCCTGGCAAAACATATTGGGATTTGTACCCCAAAGTATTTTTCTTTCAGACACAACTATTTTAGAAAATATTGCTTTTGGTATTCCTGGCGATCAAATTAATATCGAACGTGCTGAAAGAGCACTCAAACTGGCACACCTTGACGAATTAATTACAGAACTCCCAAATGGATACCAGACGATAGTAGGTGAACGCGGCATACAATTATCAGGTGGGCAGCGCCAACGTATTGGGATTGCGAGAGCCTTATATGACGATGCTGATGTATTGATTCTCGATGAAGCAACCAGCGCACTCGATGGCATCACAGAAAAGATTATTATGGACGCCGTTAACGACTTTTCCGGAAATAAAACCATCATCATGATTGCCCACAGGTTTACCACCATACAAAAATGCGACATCATCTACTTTATGGAGAAAGGTGAAATAATAGATCATGGCACCTATGATGATCTACTGAATAGAAATACAACATTTAAAAAGATGGCCTCACATGCTTAAGCCATAGGAACCCATATGTTTAACAATAAAAATATTCTAATAACTGGTGGCACCGGCTCTTTTGGAAAAAAATATACCAAAACCATTCTTGAACGATACAAACCTAATCGGCTGGTAATCCTTTCTCGAGATGAATTAAAGCAGTTCGAAATGCAGCAAACCTTTAATGACCCTTGCATGCGTTATTTTATTGGTGATGTGCGTGATGGAGAACGACTCATGCAAGCCATGCAAGATATCGATTACGTTATCCATGCCGCTGCCTTAAAACAGGTACCAGCAGCTGAATACAATCCCATGGAGTGTATAAAAACCAATATTCATGGCGCCGAAAATGTGATTAAAGCGGCCATAGCAAATAATGTCGAAAAAGTTATAGCCTTATCAACTGATAAAGCAGCCAATCCCATCAACCTCTATGGTGCAACAAAGCTGGCTTCGGACAAACTGTTTGTCGCTGCAAACAATATGGTAGGCAAAGGAAGAACCCGATTTGCCTGTGTACGTTATGGTAATGTGGTTGGCTCCAGAGGGTCAGTTGTCCCCTTCTTCAAAAAGATTATTGCTGATGGCGGAACAACCTTACCGATAACCCATGAAGATATGACTCGCTTCTG
>CBDUPD010000705.1:0-1634 GCA_965368985.1 uncultured Spongiibacteraceae bacterium
CCCCTAAGAGATTGAAAACGATGGAAGTCACCTACATAAGCAAGATTGAAGATGGAAGGATTGAAACATCCGGTTTGTCAGGGAGTACCTTTAAATACCAGAACGAAAGTGACCTTGTTCAAATAGTCGAAGGCTTAATCGATAACGATGTGCCGTTTGTCTATGACTCAACTGACTCATCTCCGGTGGCTGTGCTTCAAGACCTTATCAAAAAAAGATTATTAAGCAAAAACTTTAAAGCGATTGCCTGGTTAGAAGACTCAGATGATTATCAAATTTACGATATGTCAGAGTGCTAGCAAGGCCTGTTATCCGTTAATTAAGCTCTCCAGGTAGATACAAAACCTTAAGGTTAAATACCTGGAGTAGCTATTCTTCTGTTTAGAGTTTTCTGATTCTCAGCAAGCCTTTATAAGCTATAATCACTTTATTAATTATCAAACCAAATATTGAATATTCTGGGGCCAGGTCGTTTATGAAAAATGAACATCTCTTTCTAGTCAATAAAATCGTACCTGCCATTTTGTGCATGTTCTTATCTCTGAATTCAGTGGCTGAACAGAAACCAATAGAAACCTTTGGTGATAAAATGCCTGAGAGTATTGCGGCAGTATCGCTTGCTCATGCTATAGAGAAATTACATGCCGGAACGAATGAGCCGCAAAAAATATCGGGAAGGGTGACACAAGTCTGCAGAAAGAAAGGCTGCTGGATGATACTAACGGATGATATTAATCATGCCAGAGTTACGTTTAAAGATTACAAATTTTTTATGCCAATCGACTCTCATAACAGGTCAGCCATTGTGTATGGTAATCTGACAGAGAAGGTATTAAGCACAAAAATGGCCAGGCACTATGCCTCTGATGAAGGCTTGCCGACAGAAGCAATAAACAGCCCACAGAAAGAGTATGTCATAATTGCTGAAGCTGTAATTCTAAAATAGCGCCATGCGGGCCAGAGTACAATTAAAGAATATATAACCCAATAGTACTCCCTCCTACAATCAATACCCAGGCTTCAAAAGCCATTCTAATAGGCAATATTACCCTGTTGGCTTCCATATAGTGAATAATAATCAGGCGTACTTTCATAAAAGCAAACACCAGTATCATAACCCCCAGTGTCTTGCCATCGACTAATGTGAATGCACTCAATAACCAGGAGCAGAGTGACAGGGTGAGCAGTAGTACTAAAACCAGTAATAGTTTGTTGTCTTTTAAAAGTTGCATATCAAGGTACCAGATAAATCAGTGAGAAAAGCACCACCCATAACAGGTCTACCAAGTGCCAGTAGATTGCACTGCTTTCTATAAGCATCGGGTTGTCATTAAAGGCTTTCGGGTTTGTACTTTCGAATAAGATATACCCCAGCAAGCTCAACCCGATGATCACATGCAGCATGTGAATGCCGGTAAAGGCAAAATAGTTACGGTAGAATTCATTGCTTGCTATATGAAAGCCCGCTTCAATCTTTTCGCTATATTCAAAAAATTTCACCACCAGAAAAGCCAGGCCACAAAAAATGGTGAGCTTGAGATTGCGTTTAACTTTTCCAATATTTTGTATTCTTGCGGTATGAACAGCCGTGGCGACATAATAGGAACTAAGCAGTAATATCACGGTGTTAAATG
>CBDUPD010000706.1:0-1627 GCA_965368985.1 uncultured Spongiibacteraceae bacterium
CAAGTGTTAGCTGTGGATCATCAGCGACTTTAAGAACTTCCTGATTCACACACAATGGCCTGCCAGCCTTGTCGATAATATACATTTCAAGCTCAGCACCGAGCGACGCATTCCCTTTACCAAAACCTGGATTTTTCAATAGCAGATTCAATGCAGCGAGGTTTACCTCAAGCTTCTTCTGAAAAGCTTTATACTCAGCTTCATTAAACACAACACGATCAATTTCTATACCCATGTTTTTTATTCACCAGAAAATTACCAAAAACCATTTTAAAGCAGAAATATCAAACACATAAAGCCCAACAGCCTTTTTATGATTGTCTATCTACAGAATAGCTTTTACCTTGATATAAAGCAGGTATTTTTTGGCTTAAAAGAGGTTAATTTACTACCTACAAGCTGCCTGCTACAAGATAAACAATAATCAGTAGCTGTAGAAAGGCTATACCTTGCCAGAACCTGATTGGATTGCGTACAGCCAGAGGAGCTGTATCTTTTTTGAGTAGCTGTGTATTCGGGTGTTCAAGATCATAAAGAAATTCATCAACATCATAATAACGATTTTCAGGATTTAGGCTCAGGGCTTTTTGCAAGGCTAAATCAAACCATCGTGGTACATATTTATTAAACTGGGAAGCTGATTGATAGTTCAACTTACTTAAATCAGTACTTTTAGTAATGGTTTCAAGCTTGCCTTCATAAGGCAAGCGGCCTGTTAACATCTCAAATAAAATCACCGCCAGGGAAAACACATCTGCACTCTCATTAGCCATTTTTCCCAAATGGCATTCCGGCGCTGAATAATGTGCCGTACCCAAAGCAATCTCTCTTTCAAAAGGTATCGGCAGCTCATCCATTGAAGAGATGGCACAAGACCCATAGTCAATCAGTTTAATCTGCTCATTATTATCGATAATGATATTATCGGGCTTTAAATCTTTATGTATGATTTGCTGACGATGTAAGACTCTCAAGCCCAAACCTATTTGTCTACAGATACGAACAACAGTATCAAGTGATGGCGACGCCGTTTTCTGCATCCACTCTTCAAGTGTCACACCATCAGCGTGTTCCATTAAACAATAAAGGTATGTGGGTTCTATTCTGGGAGTAATAATACTCACCAGCTTACTGCTTCGAAATTTTTTCCCTAACCAGGATTGCATCGCGAATCGTTCAATATATGCCGGATCGTCTTCAAAGTTTATTGAAGGTGTTTTCAATACGTATTGTTCAGATGTTTCAATGTCTCGCACAAGGTATAGTTGGCTACGCTTGCTTTCGTAAAGGGTACGTTCAATCTTCAATCCATCAATAATCTCTCCGGCTGACAGAAATGGGGGAAACGGAAGATTGGTTAGATTTTGATAAATTTCTTCTCTGCTAGACTCAGCCAAGTGCTCTACAGTTACAACCTGACAACTGATATTATCGTTACTGCCTGCTTCAAGAGCTTTATCACATAAAGTTTTAGTTATCTCATCAAGGTCGCTATATGCCTGAAAAACTTCAGGCCACTGATCTATTTTGTAAAAATCATGAATACCATCAGTCGTTAAAATAAACTGATCGCCTTTTTGTAACTCTTCCTTGCGATAATCAATTTGAATTTTACTATCAAGCCCCA
>CBDUPD010000707.1:0-1626 GCA_965368985.1 uncultured Spongiibacteraceae bacterium
GCGTAGCGACAGGAAAGAAGGTAGCGGAAGCCTGTGGTCGTCAGCTTATTCCTTGCACGATGGAGCTTGGTGGTAAAGATGCCATGATTGTATGTGATGATGCCAATCTTGAAAGAGCATCAAGTGGTGCGTTAGCAGGGTCGTTGTTTAATACAGGGCAGTACTGTTGTGGTACTGAACGTATCTATGTTGTTGAGTCAATCTATGATCAATTTCTTAAAAAAGTGGTAGAGAAAACCAGGGCGCTTAAGCAGGGGGCTGAGCATGGTGATGATGAAGATGTCGGCGCCATATACTGGGATCGACAGCTAACGATTATTGAAGATCATGTGTCTGATGCAAAAGCCAAAGGTGCCAATATACTGCTTGGTGGTAAGCGTAATAAGAAGCTGAAAGGACTTTATTATGAGCCAACAGTGATGGTCAATGTTGATAATAGTATGAAGATCATGACTGAAGAAACGTTCGGCCCCATTATTTGTATTCAAAAAGTCAAAGATGAAAATGAAGCGATACAGTTAGCAAACAACTCGCCTTATGGATTAAGTGGCAATATCTGGACCAAAAATAATGAAAAGGGTATACGTCTTGCCGAGCAAATGCAGACTGGCAGTATTTCGCTGAATGATATGGCATGTACCTACGGTGTGCCGTGTGCGCCATTTGGCGGCCTTAAAGACAGTGGTGTGGGCCAGGTAAATGGTGAGCAGGGCTTGCGTGGTTACTGTCATGCCAAACCGATTATTATTGATAAAAGTGGTCATAAAGACCAGATGCAAACCGGTTACCCCTATGAGAAAAAGAAACTGGATGGTATGAAGAAAGCCCAGAAGTTTATTTGGGGTGGTAAGCTGGGTCGCTGGTTGTCATAAAGCAGAGGGTTGAGATATGACAGTCTGGGATTATGAAACAGATTTTCTGGTTGTTGGCTCCGGCGGTGGCGGCATGGTTGCAGCCCTAACGGCGAAGCTTGAAGGCCTTGAATCACTGGTTGTAGAGAAAACGGAATATTATGGCGGGTCGACAGCTATCTCGGGTGGAGGGTTGTGGATTCCCAATAATCACCTGATGGCTGAGGTGGGTCTTAAAGATTCATTTGAAGATGCTCGTCTCTATATGCAAAATACGGTAGGAGATCGTACTCCTCAGTCCCTGCAAGATGCATTCTTGATTAATGCACCTGAAATGATCCGTTACCTTTCCCGCTTACCTCATCTGGTTTTTCAGATTACGCCTGGATTTTCTGATTACTATCCCGACAGGCCCGGAGGTACTACCGGTGGGCGGGGTATTGAAGTGCCGATTTATGATGGAAAGAAACTGGGTAAAGAGTTGCTTTTGCAGTTACGCCCCAGGCCGATAGAGCTGCCATTTGGTTTTATTTGCACCATCGATGAAATAAGAAAGATTGTTTTATTATGTGCCTATCCGCGTTATCTGCTGGATATGTTTAAACCTTTTCTTAGAAACCTGTATAGCGTGTTAACAGGGATAAAACAGTTAGGTGGCGGACCTGCCCTGATTTCCCGTTTACGCAAGACGCTGTTTGAGAATGATATTCCTGTCTGGCTGAATTCGCCGGTTAAAGGTTTTATCTTTGAGAATGATGCTGTTATTGGCGTTGAG
>CBDUPD010000708.1:0-1625 GCA_965368985.1 uncultured Spongiibacteraceae bacterium
ATCAGTAATTTTTTATAAATCGACATTTGGCACTCCTTTTCTCAAGTATTTTCCAATTCACGAAAAAGTGCAAGATTTACAGAAGCGGACTCCCGGCTTCCGGCCGCAAACAAACGAACCCACCATAGAGGAGCAGACGCATCATAATAATTGTCAGGGCAAATGCCGATCGACAATAATTCGACACAAACAACATAAGTACGTGTTTTATTCTGGCATAAAAAAAGGCACGCATTAACGTGCCTTTTCAACAGTAGGTATAAACTACTTTATTGTGCCTTGGCATTAACCTCGGCTTCAGCATTATCCAGACCAAGCTTATAACCTAAAGACACATGATGGAAACGACCATTACTGTAATCATCATGTATTGCAAAACCAAAGTTATACAGCGTGCCCTTTTCAATACTAATATCACCTGCAGCGCTGGATTTCAGCTTGCGTTTCATCTCAACCGTCCAGATGCCACCTTTAAGCTTGGCTGTTACCGTAGCACCCTCACCACCGTGCATAATGCGATCAGCCAGAATGTATCCATCTTCAACTTTTTTGCTGCCTGCCTTATAGCGAACCAAATCCATAAACTTACCTGCATCCAACTCTGCTTTAATATCAGCAGCAGACTTCAGCTTATCCCAGCCACCGCGCTTGGCGCCGGCCTTGCCTTTCACCTCAATAGAAGTACGGCTCTCTTCGATATACTTGGTTACACCATCAGTCAGATCAATCGTTTTTGCGAACTCACTACCTGCCAACACATCTTGCGCAGGCGCATCTGGCATAGCACGCGCATCATGATGACAAGTTCCCCAGCAACCGGCACGATCTGCATACTCTACATCATCGGTAGCAAACATTACGGCCAATTTGATTGGATTCTCTGCATCCATTTTGCCACCCTCAGCAAATGAAACTGCTACATGATCAGTATCAGGCCAACTAAAACGAAGATATAGATTTTCTGCATCATGCGTAGCATCTACCTTGACAGGTATACTGCCTCGCTTACCCGGAATCGGTTTGGTTTCAGCCTTCTCGCCGGTTACCATCTTCTCACCCATAGCAGCAGTTTCATTATCATGACAGGTGACACAACGATCTCCACCTTTCTGGAAAGGTCTTGCTCCACCATGATCACGGCCATTCAATATCCATTCAATAGAAGTTTCACCAGGATAGAAAATAGTAATCTCTCTACTACCCGCTTTTTTCCAGTTAACACTGCTTGAACTTGAGGCACTCGATTTTTTCGGTGATGCTTTCTTTTCAGTGGATGCTTTGGGCTTGGCAGCTGCTTTCTCAGCTTCCAGTTTTGCCATGGTTTCAGCAACAGCTTCTTCAACAGCAGCCTCAATACGTTTTTGTTCAGCTTCTTTGGCAGCCATTTTTTCGGCTGCAGCCTGAGCTTTTTCTTCAGCTTCTTTTGCTTCAACACGTGCAAGACCGTCTTTAAACATTTGCGGAATCTCACGAGCAAAATCAGGGTTAGGCGCCTCAAGCTCTTCAAGCTCTTCGTCGGTTAACTTGTGACGTACATCTTTATGGGCAATACCCTTATGACAGTCAATACAGGTTTGACCTTCTTTTATTGCATTTAAATGCTGCTTACGCGCTCGCGGACGCTG
>CBDUPD010000709.1:0-1624 GCA_965368985.1 uncultured Spongiibacteraceae bacterium
TTGTATTTCGATGGCAAGGTTATTAAGAAGGATTTACTTCGAGCAACGAAGTGGCTTACCAAAGCAGCTGAACAGGGGCATGTTGATGCCCAATACACTATCGGGATAATGTATTTCCTTGGGGTGGGTGTAGAGAAGGACTTATCTCAAGCGGCGAAATGGCATAAAGAAGCTGCAAAACAAGGGAATGCGGATGCTCAATATTCATTAGGGGGGATGTATTTCAATGGTAAGGGTGTAGATAAAAACTTAACTACAGCCATGAAATGGCTTACGGAAGCAGCAGATCAAGGGAATACAATGGCTGTCGAGGAATTAAAAAAGCTAAATAAGAAATAACTAATCGATAAGAGATGACTATTTATCGGTTAGTTATAATCCAGATTACTTAAAATACCACAATTTTCTATTGTTAGATTATCGGTGCATGCTTCACGCAACTCACTGAGTTGCTGTTTAAGAGCTGTCAATTCTTTGATACGAATATTCACTTGATCTATGTGGATATCGATCATGTTGTTGACATCTTCACAGCAGGCATCTGGTGTATTTTTTAACTCGAGTAGTAATTTAATCTCCTTCAACGTGAGATCAAGACTACGACAGTGTTTGATAAATAATAATTGATTCAGGGCCGACTGATTATATACACGGTAGTTGCCTTCGCTACGACCAGGCACGGGTATTAAGTTTTCCCGTTCATAGTAGCGAATAGTTTGAATTGAGCAGCCAGAATTTTTTGCTAATTCGCCAATTTTCATACGCCCTCTCTACATGCTTGACCCTATAGTTACTATAGGGTTTATAGTTAACTATAGTAGGGTTAATTGTTATATGAAAGTAAATAACGAGGTTTAAATGAGTGATTGCGGATGTGAAATAGAAATTAAAGACCAAACACAGAAAAGAGTTCTCTACTGGTTATTAAGCATTAATTTAACAATGTTTTTTGTAGAAATATCTTTAGGCTGGTTTGCTGAATCAACGGCTCTTATTGCGGATTCACTGGATATGTTGGCTGATGCCATTGTATACAGTATAGGGCTCTATGCTGTGGGTAAGGCTGTTCGAGAAAAAGCTGGTGCGGCAATGATAAGTGGGTACTTTCAGGCTTGCTTGGGTGTGTTAATTCTTATGGATATAGTGCGCAGGGTTCTTTTAGGCAGTGAACCCGAATCTTTTTTAATGATCTCTGTAGGATTTGTTGCACTGATCGCCAATGTTATCTGCCTGCTGTTAATTCAGAAACATAAAGACGGTGAAGTTCATATGCGTGCAAGCTGGATCTTCTCTGCCAATGACGTTATAGCAAATACCGGGGTTATACTGAGTGGGATTATAGTATGGTGGCTGGATAATCGTTGGCCCGATATTGTTATTGGGTTAATTATTGCTACTGTTATCGTTAGGGGAGCAAGATTAATACTGGCTGATGCCAGATCTGAACTATCAGCAAACCAACAAGAAGCTGATTCTCTTTGTACTGAGAATCAAGCCTGCAAAAAATGAGAAATCATTATGCATAACCATCAACATGACCAGAGTTCAAAAAGAATTGGCTGGGCCTTTTGCCTAAACTTTGGCTTCACCATTATTGAGTTTATAGGAGGCTGGCTAACAAATA
>CBDUPD010000710.1:0-1621 GCA_965368985.1 uncultured Spongiibacteraceae bacterium
TTCAAACTCAGATGCTTCAAGAATGACTAACTCGTCACGACCATGATTGGTAATCGTGATTGGTGTGCGCTTTGCCTGGGACATGGTACGGCCTAAGTCGCGCTGAAAAACTGTTGATGTAATACGTTCCATAATAGTGCCGCAAAATTGCTAATACCTATATTATATAATATACATAAAATACGTATTTTTCCAGAAAATAACAATAATTCATTAATGAAGGAAGTAATAATATGACACAACTGACCATTTTATCAGCCAAACAGCGTAAGGCTTTTGATCGTACGCCAGTCTTTTCACAACAAGAACGTCAACTCTATTTTAACATTGATGCCGACACCCGGCGCCATATCGCCCAATTAAAAGGTCCGGTCAATCGCTTAGGTTACTTATTACAAATGGGCTATTTTAAAGCTACGGCCAAGTTTTACCCTTCCAGTGATTTTAAGGCACGAGATATTAACTACGTGAAACGATTACTTGGCATAAAACAGACTTCGGACCTGTCCATAGAGCAGTACCAACCATCAACGCAATACTATCATCAGAGACGGCTGTTAAAGTATCTGGAATGGCGTGAAGTTGGTGAAAAGGAACAATCCTTACTACAGGAAAAGGCTGAAACTTTGGCTAACCTCCAGAAGAAACCAATTCAAATCTTTGATGAACTGGTCGATTTCTGCTGGAAACACCAAATTGTTACTCCTTCTTATACCGAACTGGCCACGCACATAACACAAAGCTATAACGCTTTCGAAGCAAAAGCACTGCACCGACTATCTTCCAAGCTTGATTCACAAACAACTGACCTGTTGGATGAATTAATCGAATCATCAAATACCAGCAGGCATACTATCACGCTACTCAAGCCTATTAATCAATCGTTAAAACCTATGGAGATCGCAAAGTCTGTTGAGACATGTAATACCTTCGGTAGTTATTTTTGCTCATTAGAGCCTGTTATAAAACAACTTGATCTGACAGATCAGGCCACTGAATATTTTGCTACCTGGGTGCAGAAGGCACAGACATTTCAATTAAGAAGATTTGCCAGTCAGGAAAAGATTTACTTGCACCTGCTAGCGTTTATCAAACACCAATTCTATATGCGCCAGGATGCATTGACGTATACGTTTTTGAAATCTGTCAGAAAGTCAGCAAACCTTATTACAAAACGTATTAATGCCAATGAGATTTCGACACGCAAGGAGCGTAATGATGCAATTAAATCACTGACAAAGGCCAGCAAATCAGCTCGCCAACTCGTTGACGATATAAAACTAGTCAGTGAACTCCCCATGGCTACAGCCAGTGAAAAATATTACAAGATAGAAATACTGCTTCAGGAATTTGAAAATCAACAAACAGAAGAAGATAAACAGCGAATCGAATCACTTGAGGCCAAGCTTAGCAAGCTATCCAATGAAGAAAATGTCTATTCGATGATGGAGACCCTGTCGCGATCACTGCAACGTAGTGTATCTGGTATATTAAAGTCATTAGTATTTAATGAACAAACATCTAATGCAGACTTATATGAAGCAATTGCCTATTTCGAATCCACCGATGGCAAAATTACTGATAAGGCACCTATAAAATTCTTAAAACCAAACGAGCTGCA
>CBDUPD010000711.1:0-1617 GCA_965368985.1 uncultured Spongiibacteraceae bacterium
AGGCAAGCGTCGATAAATCGAGGTAGTTGAATGGTTTGAAAGTGAATGGCTGTGGAGGCTTAAGTCGGCAACTTCTTTATTATGGAATTACTCAATAATCCATTGGTGTGATAGCCAGTAAAACCGACCTTTTTCTATTTTATCTAAGATGAACTCCTTTGCTTGAGTTGTATCCAGATAGTGGTTTAGCTGTAATATTATGCGTCGATAAAAGTCATAATTAATATGGAAAATATAAGTTACTTAGTACATTAGTCTGTTTCTGAGTTTGTATCACCAAATAATTTCAGCTGTTCTCGTGAAGTTTTGATCTTTTCTTTCAGATATTTTTTTTCTTCTGCTGAAATTTCATTTTTAAGATCTTCTTCAAGTTGTTGAATTGAAGCAACCAGATTCTTCTTTTCAACTTCAATTTGTTCGGCTTGTTCAGCCTTATCAAAAACGACTTCCTCGGCAATAGCTGTTTGTTCAGCGGGTTTCTGTTTTACAGGAGTAGGAATGAATTTTAACTTGTCTGAAAGTTGACGCTGGTTCATAAATCCTGGAGACACAATCTCAATATCATTATTGTGCAAAGTGTCGAGTATATGCCGTCTAAGATTTGAATGAGCTGTTAGGTATACTTTAACATCATTAAGCATGCCGCTTGCCTTGTAGGTAATAGCAAAATTGCCCAATTCCAGAATTTGAATAAATGGGTCTTCGAGCCCGGATTTTGTAGCAGCTTCAAGTAGTAGGGATTCTATATGAGAATAATGTGTTTCATAGCCCAGAGTTAATGTCACTGCTACGATTGTGCCTGAACTGCGAACAACTGAAACCGGATTGGTAATCATAAAAGTATTCGGGAAAGCAACCAGTCGCCGATCTTCTGTTTGAATTTCAGTGTCCAGCAATCCACGTTCTGCAACACGGCCAGAGTGGTCGCCTATGGTAATATAGTCTCCTGTTTCGAAGGGTTTTGTTACCCGAAGCATAATGCCGGCCATAAGATTGGCAAAAATAGTGGTTGATGAAAAAGCAAATATACCTGAAAGCGCTATGCCGATAAGTACTAATATCTGGTTACGTGTAGCATCGCTTACAGGGAGAACCAGTACGATGATTACAATGCTGGCAAAGGTTAACCCCAACATAATAAGCTGTTTAGGAAGCATGCGTTCGTTACCCATGCCAGTGTTGCGAACGATAATAAAACGATGCGCGCCCCACAGTAATATGATTAAGCCTGTGACTGTGAATAGAAGAGGTAAAAAAATTAAGATGGTTGTAATGATATTATCAATAGTTGGCACGTAAAATCCTTCAGCCGAGGGCTTGTCTAGTGTTTACTTTCGTCAGTTTATACCCAAGTTACACGAAATATAAAGCTGATTTTATGCGGTGCGTTATTATTGTATCGAAGGAGTGTCTATTTTTTGAATGGTATGGGAGGTGCATTTTGCATCTCTTTCTGAGGGTATAGCTCGGCTGATAAATTTGCAATAGTAATGGTATCAATGGGTTTTGAGTTCATTTATGTCATTGCTTGATCGTGGTTGTTGATAGCCGTGATAAGGTAAAGCGTGCAGATGAGGTGGTATTAATATTTTGGGTTGATTGCTACAGGCGTATCGT
>CBDUPD010000712.1:0-1611 GCA_965368985.1 uncultured Spongiibacteraceae bacterium
GCCTCGGGAGCTGTTGGTGAAGACCAGCGTGGTTTCTCAAGGCCTGATGTTGCAGGCGCTGGCTGTGATGTGGGTGCGGTTGAAGCGATAGATGAGGCTGTGTGTGATGATCCGAATCGTGAAGAGGGTACCTATATTGGTGTTTATCCGATTGCCAGAACACTGTGTGCAGGTAACTCATCACTTGTTCTTTCCGGTAATGTTGGGTTTGCTGGTTTGATGTTCATTCTATTGTCTGGTTGTTTGGTCGTAGTTCGACGAAGGTTCTCATAAAGCAAAATGGCGCTTCGGCGCCATTTTTTTTATCTCAAAAAAGAATGGGGCAGAGTAAATTTACTCTGCCCCTTTTTCATTTCAGGTTGCTGTAACCCCCAACGTAATCGATAGGCTATGGCAGAAAGCCAGACTCTTCAATAAGAATCGATGGCTCACAAAAGTCTGCTTTATCTGTAGGTATGCATGTTCTGGAGAGAGTGATTCACTCACATGGTGTGGTTGCAATATATCTGGTACATTACCGGGTTGGTTCCTGTTATAGGTATTTGTATTAACCTTGGTGAGAACAGCTTTCTTGAGGCTCCATAACATGAAACAGATCAGGCTCGAACAATCCTGGCTGCAATGGTTTCTGGTATTTCTATCAGTAATGCTCGTGCTTGTTAGTGAAAGAGTTGACGGTATGCACTGGTTGTCGATGCTTTGGATATTGCCACTGGCATTAGCGCTTCAGGAAGCAACAACAAAACAAGCGGTAGTTTTATCAATTGTTTGTGCATTCATGGTCTGGCTGTTGTCCATTAGTTGGGTGTTGAAACCTTTAATTGAAGGGTATGAGTCAACAGTATTAATGGCTGTGGTTATCTATACGTTTCTATGTTTTTGGCAGGTCATCCCTTATGTGATGCTTGGTTTTTGTTATGGGTATTTTCGTTGGGGTGGGCATGTAACCGGGCCAGTATTGGCTGCCGCTATTTTAACAGTAGCCTGGAGTTATTGGCCAACATTGATACCGGGTTTGCCGCAACATACGCTTTATCGTTACCCTGAGCTGATAGCAATAATTGATATCAGTGGTACATCAGGCTTGTTGTTTGTTAGCACCTTGCTGTGTTTTTCTGTTGCGCACTGTCTTGTCCCTGCCAACCCTTATAAGAAAGCCTATGGTATTTTAGTGATATCCATACTTTGTCTAATGCTCTCTTATGGTGCTTTTCGAGATCACCAATACCAGTCAGAGATGAAAAGTGCCAGTAAAGAGCAGTGGTTAAACGTTGCCTATATCCAGCCGTCATTAATACGCCCGGCACCTGCTGACAAGATCTACCAAATGTCAGAGCAAGTTATCAAAGAGCAGTCACCGGATTTGCTCATATGGCCCGAGCCTTCTATTGTTTATTCGCTTATTGATATAGAAGATGATAGAAGAAATACCATTGAGCTATCTAAAAAATACAATCAGGATATGCTTGTTAATTCGGGTTATGTTTATGCGAATGATGATAAGATCGGAGAGATGCGCACTTATTATAATCGTGCGCATTTGTTGCTCGATGGTAAAGTGCGAGGGGAATATTCAAAACAGGTTCTCGTCCCTTTCGCTGAATACATGCC
>CBDUPD010000713.1:0-1595 GCA_965368985.1 uncultured Spongiibacteraceae bacterium
AGCTGATACCCTGATCGAATTTTCTATCTCCTTCTGGTCAGTTATATCTGTATGTGTACCAATCATGCGTTGTGGTTTGTGATTATGGTCTCGGCTAACAATCATTCCACGAGTAAGAACCCATTTCCAGCTGCCATCCTTGCATTGCATACGTACTTCATGGTTAAAATAGGGTGTTATGTTATTGAGCCTATCTTGTAATGCCTTTTTTGCCTTTGGAAGATCGTTAGGGTGTACTAGACGTTCCCATTCACTGAAATGGTTATCAATTTCATTGTCTGAATAACCTAACATCATCTTCCAGGCTTTCGAATAGAATACTTCGTCAGTTTCAATGTTCCAGTCCCAGACACCTTGTCCGGAACCCTCAAGTGCAAACTTCCAGCGGGTATCACTGTCTATGAGGTCATCGGTTATTGCTCCAGCCAGATTGTAGGCACGTAAACGGGTTCTGACCAGAAACCAGCCCAGAAAGGCTACAAGAAAGCTGAGAGTGATACCTGTAATGGCAATAATGAGTGGTTTATTGACAGGGTGGAGTAATGTTAGTTTGGGTGATGAGCGAAAGGTGAGTATCCACACCTGGTTGGCATAAGAAATACGTTCGGTTCTTTCAAGATGGTGGCGGGTGTTGCCAATAAGAATCTCGCCAGTATGATATATGTTATTACCGATTGTTGGTGTGCCCAGGTAAATCTCCAGGGCTTCAAAGCTGGAACTCTCCTTAATTATACTGTGCATCATGTCATCAAGTGCCAGTGCACTATAGATCCAACCGGTAATGTTAGTTTGTCGATCTATTAATGTTGAAACCGGGGTGCCTGTCTTATAGATGGGCAAAAACATCAGGAATCCGCTTTGAAGTTGTTTATCGGTTTCATCGGTTGTGCTGTTGTTATCGGGCAGCATAATCTTGTGTGATAAAGTAATTTTGCCGGTGTCACGGGCTTGAATCATGGCAGGCTGATAATCCGGCTCTGAAAACATATCGTAACCAAGCCATTGTTTATTGATGTTATTTTCAGGCGCTATATAGATATTTGCGGTGGTGACATCATGATAGTGCTGTGGGTAGAGAGAGTAATTCGGGTTTAACTGCTCTCTCATCGATAAAATATGCTGTTCTCTCATGCCAAGGGGAACAATGACAGAAAAACCCACGGTTTGAATGTAGGGGTAGTATGCATTGGTGTGCATTGTTGATACATATCGATGAAACTCATCAGAGGTAACATGCTCTGAGCTGTTAAACAAGCCTTGAAGGCTTTGTAGCAAGAGTTCGTTTTTTGATAAATGATGCTGTATTTTTTGTGTGGTATCGTTGATTTGCGCATTAAACCGGCTCAATTCCCCTGAAGACTGGTTATGACTGGTTTCGTGCCAGATCAGATAAGTTACTGCCAAACAGGAAATGAGAATGAGTGACGCTATCAATAGAGGGTTGTCGAGTAGATGCGGAACTCTTTTGATAATTGCTGGTGATTTTGTAGATTCGATAGACATAAGGGACAAGTAAATCCTTTTAACTTAATAAAAATATAGTCAATAAAAAGCTGTTTGGCAAACAAGTAACTATTTCTATCGATGCATACATA
>CBDUPD010000714.1:0-1556 GCA_965368985.1 uncultured Spongiibacteraceae bacterium
GATGAAATTGAGTTAGTGACCCAGCATAGATCTAACCACTACACTATAATGCGAATCTATTAGATATTTACTCTTTGTTCTGGGCTTTCTTTTTACATTAAATAACAAAAAGCAGGAGTGATGCGCAGGCAAGACCTGAACCGGTACGATCTTGCGCCAGGGAGATTTAAAGATTATTTTTTCTACACATTAACAGCCGTGCCTGCATGCTTGGGTTGACACAATATGGATACTTTTGGACACAGCCCTACTCCCAAACACTGCCACATTGATGATATTTTCATCACAATAAAATAACATGTCGACATTATTCAATTTTATCGACATGTAATTCTTATATGTCGAGCTAGCTTTATGAGCCAAGTGAGACAGCAGTGGACTCTACCCCCATCATCTTCGTTTAAAATAGTGTCGTTGCTTGCTGACTTCACACTTATGGTCTAATCTGAAAAAAAGGATGAAGCTTTCGGTAAATGATTACCACGTAAAGCTATGCAGGAGAATCAAGGATGAAAAATCTCATAAGTTTGTTAATACTCGTTATTTTACTCAGCGCATGCATACCAACAGAAGTAGCAACACCCCAACCAGAAACACTACCTCCTCTTGATGATGTAACATTTACTGCTTTGGTTGGCGTTAATGATTCAAAAATAAGTTTTTCTTCTAATGTAGACGGATATGAATTTTATCGATCAACAGAAGAAAGTTGTGACCTGCAAAATTACACCTCTTGCACCAACGGGCAACTGGATATTCTTAATAGTGCCATTGTTACTGATACGGCATTAACACTCAGTCGCTCGGCATATTACCAACTCAAATATGACGGGCAAACAAGTCTGTCAGAAGCCTATAATGGCAATCTATATGATGATATCGGATTTTCAGCCCGCCATGGTCATGAAGTATTTGTATTTAAGCATGATCAACAACCAGAAAAAATATGGCTTATTGGTGGCCTAGACGACGCAGCTATTTATGATAACTGGTCATCAACTGATGGTATTATATGGACAGAAGAAAATACCCCAGCCAGCTTTTCAGCCAGATATAATCATAAAATAACCCAATTTAATAACAAACTATGGCTGGTTGGTGGCAGAACATCGTGGCTAACCAATGACATATGGTCTTCAACGAATGGCATAGACTGGGAGCAGGAAACAGCCAATGCAAATTTCCCGGCCAGGTATTATCGCCATATCGCTGTATTTAATGGCGAGCTATGGATGTACGGTGGCTATATGGGAGCCATTAAAAATGATATCTGGTCATCATCTGATGGTATTAACTGGACTCAAAGATCAAGCTCGGTATTAACAAGCGGCAGATACTTTGATCAATTTGTTGCTTTTGATAACAAGCTCTGGATTATTGGCGGTAAAATAAATACATCACCATACACCAAATTCAACGACGTATGGTATTCGTCAAATGGCATCAACTGGTCTCAGGCTACAACCTCGGCAGCTTTTTCCGGGCGTTATGACCATCAAGTAGTGGTATTTCAGAATAAACTTTGGGTGATTGCCGGCACTTCATCAAGTGGCGCT
>CBDUPD010000715.1:0-1554 GCA_965368985.1 uncultured Spongiibacteraceae bacterium
TTTTGTGAGACGGTCGTTATTATTGATGTGTAATTCCTCTATTTTCATTAATCAGGGATAAAATTGAATTTGTTGCTTATACCAATAACCCTCTATATTGGACTTAAGATTCACAAAAGGCATAATCATTGAACAGTTACCGTAGTATTTTTATCACTCTATTACTGATTCTTGTATCCACAAGTAGTCATGCCGAAATATATAAATGGGTGGATGACAAAGGCCGTGTGCATTTCAGTGAGACAAAACCTGATAATGAAAAGACCAGTGACCTGAGTCAGGAAATTGAAAATTCCGGTAACTTTCTGAATTACCCTGAACCTGTTGAAATAGTTACGCCCTCATTAGAAACTCAAGAACCACTTTCGATAAAAGTTAGAATTATACTTGTTGACTATGAACTTTCAGATAGCTCAAAACAGACGATTAGAGCCAATATTAAAGCTATTTACCGAGCCTTTCAGCAGTGGTTCGGTTGGCCACCACAAGCGCAACACCCTATTACGGTGAGAATATTTGGTAACATTCCGGCGTTTGAAGAATACCAGATGAAAAAATCGGGGCGTGTTAATTATAGAGATCATTATAGTAGCCGGCACCGTGAAATTGTTATGAAGGGAACTGTATTTGAAGATGGTACCTTGAACACACTCTATCACGAGGCAAGTCACGCCATTATGCATATGTATCAAAACGGCACGAGCAAGTGGTTAAATGAAGGGCTTGCTGAAGTATTTGCAGATACCCGATCAGTGCGACATGGGCTTCCTAACCTGGGTATCGATGCTCAATGGGTAGCGGTCAGTAAATTGATGCTTCAGGAAGGCTCTCTTAAGTCGGCAGGTTATTATTTGTCACTACCAAACAGTGAATGGACAAGCGAAGGTAAACGGCTTGAACGTAGTTATTACATGATAGCGTGGACATTGATGCGCTTTCTTACGAGTAACCAGCAAGGGAGGGATACCTTAAAAACCCTATTTCAATTAAACAAAACACAGAGTCTGCATGGAAAAAATCTGGCTAACAGTCTTGGGGAAAACTATCCTGGAGGTATTACTGCTCTGGACAAAAATTGGCGGCAATGGATAAACAAACAATAATAATTACAAGCTACTTAATTCACTTTTAATAAGCCACTTTTATTCAAAGCTGCATAGATTTTCTTACCTGTTTTAGCGAGTGCGTTAATTTCTCCAAAACTGGGTATGTCTCCATTTTCTAATCGTGACTCCCATCCATCAATTTCCATCTCAAGAAAAGCTAACAACTTTTTTGAACAACCTTTGCAACCGCCCGCACATAACTGTGCTTCTGAAAGATCAAAGGGTATAACCGTTTTTAATTGATCTATGAGGTTCTGCATCGCTATTTCAGGCGCTGGTTTCATCATTCAGTGGTATCAAGTGTTTACGATGACTGGTTGATTTCTCTCAATATATTTTGCAGCTAAAACAACAAGTGCTGGAGACAGGGTTAAATCGGCCAATAATGCAGCAAAAATAGTGAGGCCAGTAATTAAACCGGCATTGGACACACTTACCATTACACCAA
>CBDUPD010000716.1:0-1545 GCA_965368985.1 uncultured Spongiibacteraceae bacterium
AGTTTATCCTCAGGTAATAAGCCTCCTTTAGCCTGATCGATTGACAATTCTTGCGCAATCTTTTGAGTGATTGAATCCTTATCGCCCGAGAGCATGATAATTTCGTTGATACCCAGCTTTTTGATATCAGAAATAGTTGAATGAGCATCTTCTTTCAATTCATCAGAAATGGTTACATAACCGGCATACTTATCATCAATAGCAACTATAACAATACTGTCTACAATGCTTTCAATTTCAGGTGGTGTATTGATTTTGAATTGATCTAACAGTTTTTTATTACCAGCCAATACCGATTTGCCATCTACAACACCTTTAAGTCCTTTGCCAGCAATTTCCGATACATCATGGGCTTCAGGTGCTGATGCCTCATACTGCATGATGGCTTTGGCTATTGGATGGGTTGATGTTTTTTCTAACGATAACAAATAACCCATAAATTCAGCTTCCTGCATTTGATTGGCAATACTGATGTCTTTAATCTTAAAGGTCCCCTTGGTAACTGTTCCTGTCTTATCCATCACCAGCGTATTAACTTGAGTTAATGTGTCCATATATGTGGCACCTTTAAATAAAATGCCATATTTGGATGCAGCCCCCAGGCCGCCAAAATATCCAAGGGGTATGGATATAACCAAAGCACAGGGACAAGATATAACCAAGAAGATCAAAGCCCTATACAGCCAGTCATAAAATTGGTAGCTTTCAACAAAGAAATAAGGAACAAAACAAATGGCAATGGCTAAATAAACTACTATCGGTGTATATATTTTAGCCAGTCTTCTGATTAATAACTCTGTCTTGGCTTTTTTAGCTGTGGCGTTTTGAACCAAGTTAAGTATTTTTGCAACCGATGAATCATTGAACAGCTTTTCAACTTTGACCTCAATGACAGATTCAAGGTTAATGGATCCAGCCATTACCTTCTCACCAGTTGTAAGGCTTTGTGGCTTACTCTCTCCAGTTATCGCAGCTGAGTTTAAACTTGCTGACTTAGAAATCAACTCGCCATCAAGGGGGATTTTTTCGCCCACCTTGATTTGAATTATTTCGCCAATCTCAACTGATTCTGGATCCACAGTCTCATAACTGTTGTTTCTGTAAACATTGGCTGTTTTAGGGCGAACATCTAATAATGCAGTGATGTTCTTCTTGGCCCGGTTAACTGCTGCGTTCTGGAACAGTTCACCAATGGCATAAAACAGCATTACTGCAACACCTTCTGGATACTGTCCAATGGCCATAGCACCTATTGTGGCTATGCTCATGAGGAAAAACTCGGTAAACACTTCGCCCTTCCTCAATGATTCAATGGTTTCTTTGATTACAGGTAGCGCCACTGGGATGTATGCACAAACATACCAAAGGATTAGAACCCAACCATGAAAAAAGTTGGGTTTGAAGATGAATTCCAATGTCAATCCTAAAAGCAATAGAACCAAGGAAGCGATAACAGCTGTGTAGCTGTTATCACCCTGGTCGTGATCATGGTCGTGATTGTGACCATCCTCATCTGAATGCTGAATTTTATTTTCGTTATTTATT
>CBDUPD010000717.1:0-1519 GCA_965368985.1 uncultured Spongiibacteraceae bacterium
AAGACCGAGCATACATCAAAGTATGCACTACGAAAGAGCATGAATAATATAAGATCCCATTTTCGAGGCCGGAAAGTAATAAAAACAGGGATCGCCCTGAAAAATCGATATAACCGTTCTCTGTCCAGCTCTGCTATAATGTGATCCGGCTCACATAACGTCATTACCGAGTATAGAAACTGTTCCAATGAATTCTACTGTTATTACCGAAGATAAACGCAAAGAGTATCGTTTTCCTACCGATGCCAATGTGGAAATCCGTAGTAATAATCAACAGAAATTTTTTGCTGCCTGCTGCAATATCAGTAGTTCGGGCGTGATGATTTTGACAAACCATGCTTTCAACCCATCTGATCAACTAAACCTGAAAATTATAGAAGCTGGAAAATTGATTGCAGCCAAAGCAACCGTTCTGTATTGCCAGCAAAACTCCCAAGGCTACTATGTTGGTTGTTCAGCTGACTTTATAGAAAAAGAATAAACACCACCACCCGGAAAAGTTTTTTAACCCGTCATAGCATTGTTGTAAAACGGGACTTTCCCGGTGTTCTCCTGTGCTATTGAAGCAGTAATCTTTGCCCATTAGAGCTTCTCTAATCGTTCACAGCCTGGAGCTCTCTCCTATAAACAAGACCCTTTTTATTCTTGTTCCTTCAAAGCCTTCGGAAAGTTTTTCATAAGTTTGATATATATCTTTCGAGCTAAAAATTTTGGAATGCGATTTTCCATTGCAATTAGGTCAATGGCTACGTCTTCAGCATCCTGACTGTGGATAAGTGCTTCCAGTTGTTCCCTGTCAGTTATCGCTTCAAATGTTTTCATAATGCTACGTATTTTATAAACAGATATAAGAGGCCCAACAACACCCCAAAAGCCGAATATCCAGAATAATACGATGGTAATTAAAAAAGCATATTGTTCTTTCTCTGCAACAACAAACAGGTGATAGGTGCCGTAAGGCACAATAGTAAACAGGCCCATAACCCAAAGAAGCGTAATTCGAGCAACCATGTTTCCCTCGTGGATAATATCCAGCAATAAGTGTAATCCATATAACGCCAATTATATAAAATAAGCTGGGATATTATTAAATGCAAAAAATCAGGGTGGCGACAGGCAGGCCAAGGTTAAAAGTAATTCTGGCAGATCAATGTGCTCCAATCACTTTTAACCCGGATAGATATAACAGGGGCTACGAGCAGAAAAAGGCATTAAACACGGCATATATCCTCTGATCGAGGTACATTCTGGAAAACTGGCATACGCATTGCAAAGACGATTATAAGAATTATTTGAAGAGATCATGTGCAACATTTGATAGGTAATAATAGGTAATAGGTGATGCGATCAAGAGAAAAACCTGAAGCAAGAAATAAGCTGCCATCAGTGTTGCTTATTGATGCGGAGCCATCACGACAATCAATTCTCAAAAGAGCACTGCAAGACTATTCATATCCTGTTGTGGGTATAGAAAATGATGCCAATGACCTGCTTGAAGATATTGATGATTATAAGCCAG
>CBDUPD010000718.1:0-1516 GCA_965368985.1 uncultured Spongiibacteraceae bacterium
GCAGGTGTTGGTTTAAATAATGGAATATCGTGCATCGGGTTATTTGGATGAATAAATTATTGTTATAAACCTGAGATGTAGCATACAAGCAAACAGACCAAGTTCCCAGACTTTAAGTTACTAGAATTAAAGCGTTTTTTACTATTATTCACACAAACAAACCATCAAGGTTTCTCTGCAGGGTTTCTTGCCAAAGTCGCTCATGATTTTCTATATCGAGATGTGCCAGAGTGTCATTATACTTTTCATCAACCTGAATAAACTGTTGCGCTATCAAGGCATCTTTAGCGGTTACCTCAAACAGCGTAAAACTTAATAACATCCACACCAATGACTGTGCATGTCTTACGGCTTTGCCACGTTCAATACCAGCCTGCACGATCGGTTGCGATAATACCTCCACAACGGCAACCATTTGTTCTGCGGGCAGTGCCTTATGAAACAAGGGGAGTAAATGGGCATTCACCAATAACTGGTCGCGCAGAGCTGATAACAACTGCTGCAACTGGTCACGAGGGCTATCATGCGAATTAACCACAATTCCCCGAATATCCAGCACATGATCAGAAATTGCCGCTATAAGCTGCTGCTTATCACCAAAATAGCTATAAATTGTCGGCGCGGTAATGCCCAACTTTGTTGCAAGTTTGCGATAGCTCAAGGCTTTTTCACCACCCTCAAGCAATAATTCCTGAGCAGCTTGTAGTATGGCCTTGCGACTTGAAGCACCGGGGCGCCCAGCTTTTCTTACAGTTTTTTGTTTAGGTAGTTGTTCTTTCAACAGTTTTTCCTGGCATACATTATTGTAATGAAATATTTTAACACTGTTCATAAATTTTAGACTAGTATATTAACAGTGTTAATTAATTAGTATAGACTACCCATACAATATCGACCAACCAGGGAGCGCCTCTATGAGCACGACAACATCAGCCGTTGACATCAAATCGCCTTTTATTGTGCGTATGATTAATGCAGTAGGCAGTAGCCTGAATATCTTTGGCCTTACTGTACCCCACCTGAATGAAGAAAAGTTTCTGGCCGATGCCAGAAAAAAAACCGGCCTGCAAGATTTTGGCGGTGAAGAATTCCGTGAAGGCCTGAAAACCCTGATCAACTCTCTTGAGCAAGAAGGCAAACTGAACACTATGGGCAGGCTACTTGCCAACCAGCAAATCCATAACCTGTTGGTCAATCGCCTTAAATTAATCGACTTCACCAAAAAACATCCCGAGATTGAACAACAGGAAATTAAAAAACCGGTATTTATTGTTGGCCTGCCAAGAACAGGCACCACCATATTACAGAGCCTGTTAGCACAAGACCCTGTATGCCGTTCACCACTGGCATGGGAAACAGCACTACCTTGCCCACCCACTGGTACTGATACCCGCATAGCCGACACCGATAAAGATCTTGATATGCTGTGCAAATTTATACCGGGCTTTGAAGCTATTCACCCGGTAGGTGCCGAGCTACCGCAAGAGTGTATCTCTATCATGGCCTATAACTTCAC
>CBDUPD010000719.1:0-1509 GCA_965368985.1 uncultured Spongiibacteraceae bacterium
GGTAAGGTTGAGATAATACCGTGCAAAGATGACAGCAGTAATCATTGTTAAAGCGGTGAAAAGCATGTGGCCATAATCAATCATCTGCGGCTGGTTTGGCCAAAGGTAGATAGTTTTTCCATCCATGTTGAGTAGTAATAGCATCATAAAAACAACATGAAAGAAATAGCTGGCATATGTTGGGTCACGAAAATACCAGTAAAGCAAAAGAGACAATACAAGCAAGCCCAATAGTGCGCCGTAAAAAATACCGTCTTGCCATTCAATAAGTGATAGATGTTCAATGAAGGGTTTTTCTGCAAAAATGCTGACAGGTACAACCAGTGTTGCTTTGGTGTGGGCTTTTATATAAATAGTCAGATTTTCACCGGGTGCCAATGTTATTTGGCCGATCTGTCGAGAGCTAGCGTATTTTCTTTTGCTCAAGCTGTGTTGGTCACCAAGAGGGATAAAGTTTGTTTTCCCGTGTTGTTGAAAAAGAGCATCCAGATGATCAACAAAACTGAATCTTGTTGTTAGATAATATATCTGTTCGTGAACTTCATTATTGAGGATACTGAATCTAACCCAGCAGTATTCATGTGTGTATCCGAAGTTGATAAGGTCGCCTTTCCATGGGATGAAAGCTTGTTTTTTGATTTCTTCCAGGCCCAGGCTGTTAATATTTTCTTTTATACAGACATACTCTGAACCCCTTGAAATATCAACGCCATTGCTACTTGCATCAAGTTGGAGAATTGAGTCAGCCTGGCAGTTAACTACGGAAAGTAAAAACAGGCTAATTGTCAGTATTAGTAGTCGCATATATCCCTGATGCCGATATTCGTCATATATTGGAAATTGTAGCTGTAAATAGTCGATAACGCCTTAATTTTCATAAGATATAAGCTGCAATAGTGATGCCATTCAGGTATTTAATGATAACCTGAAATTCATAGTCTTTTTTTTAAGATTAGCGGCAGGTCATCTGCCTGTTTTGGCATGGGTACAGGCTGATGAGCCGGGTTATATCCTTCGGGTACGGTCCATTCATAGTTGAGCAGCATCTGGTGCATAAATGTTTTTACCAGCATGCCGGCAAAGTGCATACCTATGCATTTGTGTGCTCCACCACCAAAAGGAATGAACTGGAAAGGGTGGCGTTTATGTTCGGCACGTTATTCGGAAAAGCGATCCGGGTCAAATTGTTCCGGTTGATCCCAGTATTCAGGCATACGGTGTGTGTATTGCGTGGGTATGGTGATGATTGTATTTGCAGGCACATGAAAACCACCAATGTCGCAGTCTCTGATACTGCGACGTACCATCATCATTACCGAGGGAGTAAGACGTAGTGCTTCGTTATGTATATTGTCCAGCTCTGTCATATTTTCCAGATCATCGTAATCCAGATAATCTTTCCCAAGTGTCAGGGATTGTTGCCGGGCTTTTTCCTGAATATTAGTGTTTTCCCCGAGGTGTTGCATGATATAGGTCAGGTACCTGAAAATGAAAGTGAATTACCTCATG
>CBDUPD010000720.1:0-1502 GCA_965368985.1 uncultured Spongiibacteraceae bacterium
AGCACTGAAAACAGCTACAAACGCGGTCAAATGGGCTTAGCCTATGAAATAGTGATTAACTCAAACCCATGTATCGCTTATCTCATGGAAGAGAACACCATGATGATGCAAGCTTTGGTTATTGCTCATGCCAGCTACGGCCATAACTCTTTTTTCAAGGGAAACTACCTTTTCAAAACCTGGACAGATGCCGGATCAATCATTGACTATTTGTTGTTTGCCAAAAAATATATTGCCGACTGTGAAGAACGTTATGGCATAGAAACGGTTGAACAAACACTCGATTCATGCCATGCATTGATGAACTATGGCGTTGATCGTTACCACCGACCACACCCGATATCAGGCGAAGAAGAGCGTCGACGTCAGAAAGAACGCGAAGAACATTTACAAAAAATGGTTAATGACTTATGGCGCACACTACCACAAACAGAAATCAACCCTGAAGAAAAGCAAGCGCCTAATTTTCCTGAAGACCCACAGGAAAACCTGCTCTACTTTATAGAAAAAAATGCACCTCTACTGGAACCATGGCAAAGAGAGGTTGTTAGAATTGTACGCAAGATTGCCCAGTATTTTTATCCACAACGACAAACACAGGTGATGAATGAAGGTTGGGCCTGTTTTTGGCATTACCATATTCTCAACCAGATGTATGATGAAGGTCTGGTTACCGATGGTTTTATGATGGAATTTTTACAATCTCACACCAGCGTGGTTTACCAACCCGATTTCGACAGCCCCTACTATAACGGTATCAACCCCTACGCATTAGGTTTTGGCATGATGATGGATATAAAGCGTATCTGTCAGGAGCCCACCGATGAAGACAAAAAATGGTTCCCGGAATTTGCCGGTTCTAACTGGCTTGAAACCCTGCCTTTCGCCATGCAAAACTTTAAGGATGAAAGTTTTATCCTGCAGTTTTTATCACCAAAAATGATGCGTGACATGCACTTGTTCAGCATGACTGATGACGACAAAAAAGAACTGCTGGAAGTAAATGCCATTCATGACGACAGCGGATATCAACAAATTCGTGAAGACCTTGCAAGCCAATATAATCTTGGCGACAGAGAACCCAATATACAGATTACCAATGTCGATGTTCGTGGTGACCGCGCGCTATACCTGAAACATACACAACATAATCGAAAGCCACTCAATAACAACGCTCAGGAAGTATTAAAACACCTGCACCGCTTATGGGGGTTTGATGTGCACCTTGACTCTATGTGCAATGATGTAAAAACAGCAAGTTACCACTGCCCTGTAAAAAAAGAGAAGCCGAAAGAAAAAGAACAAGATTAGCTATAACGTCTCATTTGCAGACATTAGCCTCTCGTCACAGAGTCATTCCCACGCAGGCGGAATCTATTTTTGCTACTTCCGCTTTATCTCCGTAAGCCGCTACTCAAAAGCGGCAACTCAGAATGCTCGAATGACAACTAACGGAAGAAAATTGTAGGTTGGGGTGAAGAATGAACCCCAACAAGGATATT
>CBDUPD010000721.1:0-1502 GCA_965368985.1 uncultured Spongiibacteraceae bacterium
ATTCTTGTCTTCATCAAAGATTATCCAACAATTCCTATGCATGATGACCTATCAGTCTTAATTGAATCAATGGTAAGACCGAAAATCGTTTGAACCAGCTAGTCAGCTATCGGTCAGGTCAGTGCCGATTGTGACTGTGCGTGGGCGATAGCGGTCGTAAGCTTTTGTTGATTTTTTCGATATTTATTGACAATAATGAGCCAATACCAGCCAGTCATGACTTGCAAATAGATTTATCAGTTAGACTGCATAGCAGGCAATACCCTTGATTAAGCTATAAAACATTTGATGTATATTTTTTATCCAATTTAGAGCTATTGTTATTTTTATCCAATGCGTCATAATGTGTATGAAAGTGCAACTCCTTACACATAGGTGCAACGTGAGAACTAATATTGTAATTGATGACAAATTAATGGCCGATGCACTAAGTGCATCTGGACTACAAACTAAAAAGGAAGCTGTTGAAGAAGGTCTTAAAGCCTTAATTAGACTAAGAAAACAAGCTAGTATTCGAAGCCTCAGAGGAAAGCTCAATTGGGAAGGTGATCTCAACGATATGAGAACCACCGAATGATATTGGTCGATACGAGCGTTTGGATTGATTACTTTAACGGAGTAGAGACCCAAGAAACTAATTTACTAGATATCGCCTTAATTAATGATGAGGTTGCAATTGGTGATCTCATTTTGTTAGATATACTTCAGGGATTTAAATCTGACAAGGACTACGAAACGGCAAAAGAGCACCTCATGGCCTTACATCAATTCAGCATGCTGACGCCAGAAATAGCGATTAAAGCAGCAGAAAATTATCGTATTTTACGAAAATATGGGATAACGATTAGGAAAACCATTGACGTAATAATTGCAACGTTTTGCATATATAACCGCATTCCTTTGTTGTTTGCTGACAGAGACTTCATTCCTTTTATGAATCACCTAAAGCTTCAATCAGTATCAACTCAAATATAACGCTTTCCCAAGTCATTGGGGTCAAGTCAAGTTAAAACATATCAAATCATAATTTTACTACCTAACACTCGACCGAGAAGTTCGTGCCAATTGCGACTGTTCTCTGATCTACTAGCGAAAGCGTGCCATTGGGCGAAAGCGGCCGTAGGCTTTTGTTGGTTTTTGCGATATTAATTGACAATAAAGTGCCAACTCCAGTCATGGCTCGTGTGGTGACTTATCGCTTTATGGCAGATTGCCGCCGTTAAAACTTCACTTGTTGTTCAGCTCGTCAGTGATCGGACAAGTCAATGCCATTTGCAGATTAAGCAGTAAATTTTAATCTAAAAGAATAGGTGAACCTTTTAACAGATACTTGTTGGCACTTGACATATTTGTATATGGTGACAATATACAAATATGATTGATTGGAAGAAAGTTACAGGTTTTGATTGGGACTCTGGAAACGAACGCAAGAGTGTTGAAAAGCATGGTGTTAATCGTTTTGAAGCTGAACAAGTATTTTTTAACCAACCTTTGCTTGTGCT